>CAMOIZ010000014.1 GCA_946616385.1 uncultured Bacteroidales bacterium
TAATTAAAATTGTTGTCCTATAATAAAGTGGAACTGGCTTCCGCCCTTTCGTCCGCTGGCATCAAGGTCGAATCCGTATCCCCAGTCGATGCCGAGCAGACCCACCATCGGTAAGAAGATGCGCGCACCCACTCCGGCGCTGCGTTTGATCTGGAAAGGATTGAATTTTTGTATCGACGACCAGCAGTTTCCTCCTTCGAGGAATACCAGCGCGAAAATGGTGCTTGAAGGCTGGAGGATCACGGGGTAGCGGAGCTCCACGGTGAACTTGTCGTACACGTTGCCGGCGTAAGCATAGCCGTTGCTGTTGTAGTCTGTGCGTTCCTGAGGAGTCAACGAGTAGTTCTCATAACCGCGCAGAGGGATGATGTCGGAGCCGTAGGTACTGTATCCCGACATTCCGTCACCGCCTACGAGGAATCCTTCGAAAGGAGAATAGCCCCATCTCTTGTTATAATAGCCGAGATAACCGAACTGGGCCCTTGTCATCAGCACGAGGTCGCCCACGAGCTTGGTGTAACTTGCCGCGGAGAACTTCCACTTGTTGTATTCTATCCAGCGGAAGCGGTGGTCGGAATTCCAGGTGCTGTAGTCTATATCTTTCCAGCTGTCGACCTTCACCTTGTTGCCGGCGGCATCGTAGGTATGCTTGCGGAACAGCGAATAAGGAGGAGTCAGCTGGACGCTGAACGATATGTCGGATCCCATACGGGGATATATCTGCTGGTCGGTGGAGTTACGGGTGAGATTCAGCGAGTAGCTCAGGTTGTGCGACAGGCCGTCGTCGAAGAAGAAGTATCCCGAATACCAGTTGGTGAGTCTGTAGGTCTGCCAGCTGAGGCCGTTGTAGAGCACGAAATAGTTGTCCGGCCATTTGAGGCGGTTACCCAGCGACGCCGCGAATCCGAAAATCTCCAGCATACGGTCGTGGGTGAGATTGAAGTAGGTCGAGTTCGTCTGCCGCGTATAGTATGCCGACAGGTTGAGCGAAGTAGGCTTCTTGCCGAACAGCCATGGCTCGGTGAAGCTGGCGGAAAGGGCCGTGTAGTAGCTTCCGTTGGTCTGGAAACGGAACGACAGGTTCTGGGCGTCACCCAGGGGAACCGGCCGCCAGGCGCCCTTGTCGAACATGCGGTGGGTAGAGAAGTTGTTGAACGATACGCCGGCCGTAGCCACGAAGGTGCGTCCGCCCCAACCGCCGGAAAGTTCCAGCTGGCTGGAAGGCTTCTCCGTCACATTATAAATAAGGTCAACCGTATTGTTCGTCTGGTTGGGCACCATGGAATAGCCGTCGGAGCTCATGATGGACTCGGGATCGAACTGGCCCATGGACGCGATTTCCCTGATGGAACGCTCGAAATCGCTCTGGCTGAAAAGATAGCCCGGGCGGGTGAAGAGCTCGCGGCGCACCACCTTCTCGCTGGTAAGGTCGTTTCCGTTGATGATGATGTTGTTCAGCGTGGCCTGCTTGCCCTCCGAAATCCTCATTTCCACGTCCACGGAATCGTTCTGGATGTTGGTTTCCACCGGAGTGATGTTGAAGAAGAGGTAGCCGTTGTCGCGGTACATCTTGGAAATGTCACGTTCACCCTGCTTTCCTCCTCCGTTGAGACGTTTCTCCATGGTCACTATGTCGTAGACGTCACCCTTTTTTATGGCGAGCACGTCGTTCAGCTGGTTGGAATGATATATGGAGTTGCCGGTCCAGGTGATGTTGCGGAAATAGTACTTGTCGCCCTCGTCGATCGTGATGTCGATTCCCAGTCGTCCGGGTTCAATGGTGTAGATGGAGTCTTTCACGATGCGGGCATCGCGGAATCCGGCCTCGTTGAACGCGCTGATGAGGGTCTTCTTGTCGTTGGGATATTCCTTGGGATCGAATTTCTTTGTGTGAAAGAAGTTGTAGAACTTGCGGGACTTGGTTTTCTTCATACTGCGGGCAAGTTTGTACTCCTTGAGGTGTTCGTTGCCTATGAAGTTGATATCCTGCACCTTGACCTTGATGCCGCGGTCCACTGCGAAATTCACCCTGATGGCCTTGCGGATGATGGTGTCCTTCTCGACTTCCGCCTTCACCTTGCAGTCCAGGAAGCCTTTCTCGGCATAGTATTTCTTGATGATGTCCGAAGATGTCTTCTCGACGTAGTCGGAAAATTCGCCTCCGCGACGGAGGTTGAGCCTCTCCATGAGATCCTTCTTCTCGCCGGACTTGACCCCGGAGAAGGACCAGCGCGAAACCCTGGGACGCTCGATTATGACAATCTTGAGGAATGCGGAGTCGCGGTCGGCGCTCAGGTGGTCGATTTCCATCGACACGTCCTCGAAGTAGCGCTGAAGCCACAGACGCCTCACTATGCCGGACATCTCGTCGCTCGGGACGGTAATTTCCATCCCTTTCTCGAGGCCGGTCAGCTGTATTATCTGATTCTCGCTGAAATAGTTGTTGCCTTCGACACTGATCCCTCCCACCTTGTATTTCGCGGGGTGCGCATAGTCCACCTCCACTCCCCCTTCCTGGGCATACGACGCAACTGCCGCAAACAGCAGAGCCGAAATGGCAAGTATCTTTCTTATCATCTTTTCTTATTTGACTTTTCCATAACGCCTGTCCCTGGAGGCAAATTCCTGAAGGGCGGCCAGGAGGCTATCCTTTCTAAAATCAGGCCAAAGTGTGTCGGTAAACACAAATTCACTGTATGCAGCCTGCCAGAGAAGGTAATTGCTGATGCGTTTTTCGCCGGAGGTGCGGATGATGAGGTCCGGGTCCGGGAATCCAGCGGTAACCAGATAAGGTTCTATGCTTGAACCTCCTTCGGCAGCCATGCGGTCCGCCGCCTGCTGGATGTCCCACTTTCCGCTGTAACTCACGAACACTATCATGGTGAGGCCGGTATTGCCCGACGTGGCATCTTCCAATTGCTTCACCGCATCGTTCAGCATAGGGTCCAGGCGGGCACGGTGTCCCAGCACGACGAAACGCACGTTGTTGCGCATCATGGTTTCGTACTCGGCCGACACGGCCTTGAACATCAGCTTCATGAGCGCGTTCACCTCTTCTTCGGGACGGCCCCAGTTCTCTTCCGAAAATGCGAAGAGAGAGAGATAAGGTATCCCCCACTGTGCGCACGCCTCCGTGATCACACGTACGCTCTCGATGCCTTCGGCGTGACCGAAGACTCGCTCTTTGCCTCTCTCCTTGGCCCAGCGGCCGTTTCCGTCCATTATGATGGATATGTGTCGGGGTAGTTTTTCCGGAAGCTGCATATCAGTCTTTTGTATTTCTAACGTCCTGCCCCCAGAAGAAACGGCTCTCGAGGGCTCCGATAAAATTCGATTTTCCAAGGCTCACCCGCTTGAGGGCGAATGGCGCCGCCGACACTTTCACCACGGCTCCGCACGGAATGGTGTAGCTGCGGTTGTCGAGGGTGAGTATCATGTTGCCGCTGCGGGAACGCCCGCAAAGCTCGACCGACACGTCCCTGGGGACTACGAGCGGCCTCAGATTAAGGTTATGGGGTGCAACGGGAGTAATCAGGCGCACAGGGGCGTCCGGCAGGCAGATGGGCCCTCCGGCGCTGAGACTGTAGGCGGTGGAACCCGCACTGGTTGCAACCAGCAGACCGTCGGCCCAGTATGTGGGGAGAGGATTCCCCGCAATGGTGACGTCTATTCCCAACATGGCGGCGTTGTCGCGGTGAAGCCCCAGTTCATTCACGGCGTAAGGCCAGAAATTCTCCGAGGGAGCGTCGTCGCAGTCCAGCTTGAGGACGTCGAGCTCTTCTATGCACCACTTTCCGGAAATGATGGCCTCGGCCGCGTCGGCAGGGGTGTTTCCGGCAAGGAAACCCATACGTCCGAAATTGACGCCGAGAATCGGGAGCCCGGCCTCGGATACACGGTGGGCGGCACTGAGGAAAGTGCCGTCGCCTCCGAGACTCAAGACGAAACTTGTTTCCGGCTGCACGCAGGCGCTGCAATGTATTTCATAAAGAACTATACCGGCCGCACGAAGCTGCGACAGCAATCCCTCTACACGTTCATCGCCCTTGAGAGACTCGTTCTTTATGTAATAACCTATTTTCATTCAAGACTACAAATTTAACATTTATTTACGATTTTCAGCCGTTTTTGCTACTTTTGTAACACAATGACAAAATTGAGTGTAAATATCAACAAGATAGCCACCCTCCGCAATGCGAGGGGCGGCAACATGCCCGATGTGACGCTCGCTGCCCTGAAGTGCGAAGAATTTGGCGCCCAGGGCATTACCGTCCATCCCAGGCCCGATGAAAGGCATATCCGCTACAGCGATGTGCGCGCAATCCGTCCGCTGCTCAGCACGGAATTCAACATTGAGGGAAACCCTACCCCGCAGTCGTTCCGCGACCTCGTGATGGAAGTGGTTCCCGACCAGGTCACCCTGGTTCCGGACGCCCATGACGCCATCACTTCGAATGCCGGCTGGGACACCGTCGCGAACAAGGAATTCCTGTCCGGACTTTGCAGCCTCTTCCATACTAAAGGCATCAGAGTGTCCATTTTCATAGATCCCAAGCCCGAGATGGCGGTAGCCGCCAAAGCCTGCGGGGCCGACAGAGTGGAACTCTACACCGAGGCCTACGCAGCCCGCTACTCCGACGGCCGCGAGGAGGCGATAGCCCCCTATCTGCGCACGGCTGAAGCAGCCCGTGAGGCCGGCCTGGGGCTGAATGCCGGGCATGATCTCAACCTCGACAATCTCGCTTATTTCATCCGCACCATACCATGGACAGACGAAGTATCGATAGGGCATGCCCTCATATGCGATGCCATATACATGGGTTTGGAACGCACTATTAAGGAGTACTTGGCACGGATTTAGAATATTTTTGCCTATCTTTGTAGGCTTAGTGCACAGAATACAATTAAACAAATGAATATGAAAAAAATTGCTCTCATCCTCAGCGCCGCCCTTTTCAGCCTGGCGCTCGCATCTTGCAACAACGGCACAAACACAGCCGGCACCTCCGCAGAAAGCAGTGAAAGCGAAAACGGACCCGCCGCAGGCGCCATTGTTTATTTCAACCTTGATCGCGTTCTCGAAGAATACGATATGGCAAACGACCTCCGTTCCGTCGTGGAGACCAAGGTAAACAGCATCCAGCAGGAAATCAACCGCCGCGGATCCAAGCTTGAGAAAGACGTGAAGGCTTTCCAGGACAAGATCGACAAGGGCCTTCTCACCCGCAGCGTGGCTGAGGTTCAGGGCCAGAAGCTTCAGGAGCAGCAGAACAGCTTCCAGCAGTATGCAGCCCAGAAGCAGCAGGAGATGGCAGAAGAGCAGCAGGTCATGCTCAACCAGATCGCCGATGCAATCAAGACCTGGCTCGACGAATTCAACGCAGAGAAGAAGTACGCTCTCATTATCAGCACCCAGGGTGCAGTCCTTCCCGCTCCCATCGCTACCGGAGATCCTGAGCTCGACATCACCGACGAGATTCTCGAAGGCCTGAACGCAGCATACGTCAAGACCAAGGCCAAGGAGACCAAGTAATTTGAAAACTGCCATCCTGTCCGCGTTCCACCCCTTCAGAGGAGGTATCGCCCAGTTCAATGGAAACCTCTATCTCGAACTGGGAAAGCGGGCGGATGTCAAGGCATACAACTATTCCCGGCAATATCCGGGATTTCTCTTCCCCGGCAAGACCCAGTACGTCTCGGCCGGGGATGATTCTTTCCCGATCGAAGCGGAAGCCGTGCTCGATACCGCCAATCCCCTGAATTGGCCTCGGGCGGCGCGCAAGATACGCAAATGGGGGCCCGACCTGTTGCTGATGCGCTACGTCATGCCCTATTTCGCACCGTCACTCGGGAGCGTAGCACGCTCTCTGAAAGGCACTTGCAAGGTTGTGGCGATAGCCGACAACATCATTCCGCACGAAAGGCACATCATCGACAAGCCTTTCACCAAATACTTCCTTTCCGGGCTGGACGGATGCGTCACCCTATGCGATGCAGTAGCAGAAGACCTGCGCAGATGGGCTCCGGATCTTCCGTCCAAGGTTATTTTCCATCCTCTGTATTCCCACTTCGGGGATAAACTGCCCCGCGAGAAGGCCGAGCGCATGCTTGGGCTCAAACCCGGCATGAAGAATCTGCTCTTTTTCGGCCTTATCCGCGAATACAAGGGGCTGGACATCCTCCTGAAGGCTTTTGAAACCCTTCCGGACGATTACCAGCTGATAATCGCCGGAGAGTGTTACGGACCTTTCGACAAATATCAGGAGGTCATCGATGCTTCTGCCGCGAAAGAAAGGATACATGTGTTCCGTCATTATATCGACGATGCCGACGTAAAGAACTATTTTTCGGCGGCGGACCTCACTGTCCTTCCCTACCGCAGCGCAACCCAGAGCGGAGTGAGTTCCGCGTCCTACCACTTCGAGGTGCCGATGGTGGTGACCGCCGTGGGAGGGCTCAAGGAGACTATCGGCGATACGGGCACGGGTCTTGTTGCAGAGAGCGTGGATGCGGACGCCGTCGCCGGCAAGATCCTGAGTTATTTCTCCGATCCTGCGGTGAGGGAGTCGTGCATCGGGAACATTCGCCGCGAGCGTGAACGATTGTCGTGGAGCAGGTTCTCGGAAGAATTGATTAAATTTGCAGACGAGTTATGAACAAGAGACTGATTATCATAGTTTTAGCATTACTGTCATTGGGCGGTGCAACGCTCTGTGCACAGAATTATCAGATGCCTGAGGTGCGGATTTCGGGGGACAAGGTGCGCGTGAACGGCAAGAGCTATTATGCTCACGTGGTGCTTGAGAAGCAGACCCTGTATTCCATTGGCAAGGCTTATGACGTGAGTCTGCAGGATATTTATGATTCAAACAGGAATCTGGATCTCGAGAATGCGGGGTTGAAGGTCGGTCAGGTTATTTTCATTCCTACCAAGCCAAATGCGCCTTTTTCTTCTTCCGATAATACAGCCTCTTCCTCTGAAAGTACTACCAAAACGGCAGAAGGGCAGGCGGCAGAAGGACGTACCCCTTCTTCCGCTGAAAACGCTACAGAAGGGGTACGTCCTTCTGCTGGTACAACTACAGGAAACAACAGATATTCCGTAATAGTGCCGCCGCCGGCGGAGAGTGCCGAGCCGAAGGCGGAGAGCAGGCCGGAGGCCGGGCAGGAGAAATCGGAAAGCAAGCAAGAGTCGGCGCTGGACCGTTGGTTGTATCCGGGGAAGTACCGCAAGAGCCAGGAGCAGCCCGAGCAAGCGGTACAGCCGGTGCAGACTGCGTCTGAAAACAGCGAGGCCGAAGAGCGTCCGGACGACGACTCTCCGGCAACTGTAAAGGATACTGTTTCCGCTTTTGAGCTGGACATCCCCGGCAGGGTGAGCGTAGCCGTGATTCTCCCCTTTACCAGCAGCCGCATGTCGGACAATTCTGTTGATTATTATTCCGGACTGCTGCTCGCTGCACGCGATCTCGGCGAGGCCGGTATTTCGGTCGATATCAATGCTATAGACGTGCGCGACAGCGCGTCCATAAGCAAGGAAAGCCTTTCAAGGCACGACGTGATAATAGGCCCCATCACCTCGAAGGACATGCAGTCCATTCTTGACAAGTGTCCCGAGGACAAACTGATAATCTCCCCTCTCGATCCGCATGCCTCGGTTCTTGCCGCAGACAAACCGGAAGTGCAGGCTCCCACTCCTACTACCCTCCAGAACAAGGACATAGTCCGCTGGGCCTTGGAAGAGAAGGGTCCCGCCGATTCGCTGGTGCTCATCACTTCGAAAGGCGCTCCCCTGTCGGAAGGTTCCAAGTGCATTATCGAAGCCTTGAAAGAGTCGGGAGTGAGATATCACACAATCAGTTACGGCATTCTGGAAGGTCTTTCCATACAGCGCTCGTTCGAGGCGCATTACAGTGCCGACGGTGTAACCCGCTACATCATAGCGGCCGACGACGAATCTTTCGTGAACGATGCTGTGCGCAACATCAACCTGATGGTTTTCAAGAAGCATGAGGTCGCCCTTTATGCACCCTCGCGCATACGCTCATTCAGCATGATCGAGACCGAGTATCTGCACAGCGTGAACACCCACATCAGCGCAGCTTACATCACCGACTTCAACAACAAGAACGTAAGCAATTTCATCATGGCTTACAGGGCCCTCTTCAATACCGAGCCCAATCAGTTCGCCTTCCACGGTTACGACACGCTCCACTTCTTCGTGAACCTTACACGCAGCTACGGACGCCAGTGGCCCAAGGTCCTTGAGAACTACAGCGAGCGCGGCCTCCAGACCGACTTCCGCTTCGTCCGCGAAGAAGGAGCCGCAGGATACGTCAACACGGCTGTCCGCCGTGTAGTCTACACACCTGACTATCAGATAGTTTTACAATAAGAGAGTTTTTGCGTTGGCTATCGCCTCCGGAGTGATTCGCTCGCCGCTCAGCAGGCGGGCGATTTCTTTTATGCGCTCTTCGTCGGACAGACGCCTCATGGTGGATACCGCATCGTCACCTGTGGCGCTTTTCTCTACCACGAAATGAGCTTTGCCCTTTGCAGCCACCTGTGGAAGATGGGTAATGGCAAGCACCTGCATGCTCTCCCCCATCTTGCATATCATCTGCCCCATCTTGTCGGCGGCGCTGCCGGAGACGCCCGTGTCTATTTCGTCGAAGATCATGGTGGGCATGCCTGTATATTTTGCCATCAGAGCCTTGAGGCTCAGCATAATACGGGAAATTTCGCCTCCGGATGCGCATTTCGCGACATCGGCCGGGGCGGCTCCCGTAGCAGAAAAACTGAAAGTGACCGAATCGGCGCCGCTGGCAGATGGCTCGGCATCCTGAATGCCGACCTCGAATACCGCACGGTCCAACTCAAGAAAGCGAAGACTCTTTTGTATACCCTCGGCAAGCCCGGGAGCGGCCTTTTCGCGGGCCGAATGAATCCTGGCGCAAAGCGCAAGATGGGCCTTGCGGGTTTCAGAGAGCGATTTTTCCAAGGCGGCGGCCTTTTCTTCAAGCGCCGTAGAATCGAACAAGGCCTCGCCATAACGTTCACGGGCGGCTATGAGTTCCGCTACCGAAGCGCATCCGTGTTTCTGCATGAGGCCGTAAAGGAGACTCATCCTGTCTTCAACCTGCTCCAGGCGCTCCTGCGAGAGATTCACCCGTGAATCCATCTCAGTCACGGTCTGGGCAATATCGGCAAGTTCTATCCGGGAGGAATGCAGACGCTCGGCAAGTTCTCCGGCGCCGGGGACGAGCTGCGAAAGTTTTCCAAGCAGGCGTTCCGCTTCCTTGAGGGAAGCCTCTATGCTCATTCCTTCTTCCGGTTCCATCAGAGCGCTCACCGCCGCGAAATTCTCCTTGATGCTTTCGGCATTGGCGAGCTGTTTCTGCTCAGCCTCGAGTTCTTCAAGTTCACCGTCCCTCAGACGGGCATCGTCAAGCTGTCTGAAACGTGCCGTATTATACTCCTTGTCGGCCTGAAGACGGGATAGGCGTTCATGGAGGGCTTCCAGATCCTTCGTTTCACTCAGGATGACATTCCATAGCCTGCGGCACTGTTCAACGTCGCTGGCACAGCCGGCATAATGGTCCAGCACGTCCATTTGGAAGCGTTTGTCGGCAAGCCTCAGGCTCTGGTGCTGGGAATGTATGTCTACGAGCGAGGATGCTATCTCCTGCAGCACCTGCACGCTCACGGGGGAATCATTGATGAAGGAACGGCTGCGCCCGCTTGCATTCAACACCCTGCGTATCAGCAGGTTGCCGCCTTCCCATTCGACATCCGCCTCTTCCAGGACGGGCCGTATCGTCTCCGGAGCGGAAAACTCTCCCTCGACGATGCAGTTCTGCGCACCGGAAGATATCTGTGCGGCATCTCCTTTGGCCCCGAGCAGGAGCGACAGAGCACCGAGCAGGATGCTCTTTCCGGCACCCGTCTGCCCCGTAATAATGCCGAGACCCTCCGGAAGATTGATGTCCAGAGAGTCTATCAGCACGTAGTTCTCTATGTGAAGAGAGCGGAGCACGCCTCTACTCCTCGCTCTTTGCGGTACGGAAGTAAAGCTCGCCGTTCTCGAACTCGGAAATGGCCACGAGGTCGGGTTTCGGCTGGCGCTCATAATACTTGGAGATTTCGATCTGCTCCTTGTTTTCGAAAACCTCTTCCTTGGTGGCGTCACGCTCGCCGCGGAAATCTTCCAGTTTCTTGTTAAGTTCCTTCTTCTCGGCAAGGGCGATCTGATTTGCCCTCTTGGAGAGGATCACTACAGTTTCGTAGATATTGCCCGTGGGGGCGGCCAGATTCTTGATATCCCTGGTGATGGTGTTGGTAGGTATTTTCT
Source organism: uncultured Bacteroidales bacterium (assembly GCA_946616385.1). Taxonomy (GTDB): domain Bacteria; phylum Bacteroidota; class Bacteroidia; order Bacteroidales; family UBA932; genus Cryptobacteroides. The sequence goes on from CAMOIZ010000014.1 coordinate 10,352, forward strand.
TTTCCATACTACTTATACCACGCGTGCTGCGCGTAAAGTTTCAAATTTTTTCTTTCGCTTTCTTGTAGAGGTGCTCGAGTTCCTTGCAGCGGGAAGAATCAGGATACTCGCCGATGAAATTAAGATAATCGTCGACAAACACCATATAGCGCTCTTTCTGCTTCTGGGGCACGCTCAGATAGGCGTACTTGTAGGAAGACATGGCCGTATAGAACAGGATATCCTCCCGGTAGACGTTGTCGGAATCGTCCTTCAGCACGTTGCGGAAAGCCACTCGGGCCGCCTTGTAGTCCTCCATCTTGTAGTAGAGGTAAGCGTTTTCGTAGGCCTTGCGGTCGAGGCGTTCGTTCAGGTCTTCCAGCATCCTGGTGCACACGGCAGTGTGAAGGGATGCAGGATGGTTCATCTGATACTCGTTGATGGCTACCATCGCCGCGTAGGTCGGCGTCTGGTCGAGTTCCCAGCGGTATGTGCTCTTGTAGAGGCAGTCCAGCCGGAGGAATTCAGCATTCTCCGAGAAGGGGCTGCGCGGGAACTTGTCGAGGAAAGACTTGAAGTTCGCCTCCGCCGTGTAGTAGTCTTTGTAGCGATAGTTGCTGAGAGCCCAGTAGAACTGGACGGTATCGTCCTGCGGAGTGCCGCTCGTGATCACCGAAAGGCTCTCAAACAAATCCGCCGCCCTGCGGTATTTCCCTTTGTTGAAATACTCGAAGGCCGCTTTGTACTTGGCTTCAACGTCGTTCCCCGAAAGGAGCTGCTCGTACTGGCTCTTGCAAGATGGCAGGATGAAAATCAGAGCTGCCGCTGCAAGGATGATTCTCGATAACTTCATTTCTTCAAATATTTTTCTGCATCAAGTGCGGCGCGGCACCCTGATGCCGCAGCCGTGATGGCCTGGCGATAGTGAGGATCCTGAACGTCTCCCGCAGCGAAAACGCCTTCGACGTTGGTATGGGAAGATGCACCGTCCGTCACTATGTAGCCGTTCTCGTCGATTGCAACCCACTCCTTGAAAAGGTCGGAGTTGGGGTGATGTCCGATCGCGAGGAAAAAGCCGTCTACTGCAATATCAAAAACCTCGCCATTCTTGCGCTCGATACGCACTCCGGTCACTCCGGCGTCGTCGCCGAGCACCTCGCGCGTGTTGCAATTCCAGAGAATTTCGATGTTGGGAGTGCCCATGACGCGCTTCTGCATCGCTTCCGACGCACGGAAAACATCCCTGCGCACAATCATATACACCTTCCGGCACAGTCCGGCGAGATAGGTTGCCTCCTCGCATGCGGTATCTCCGCCTCCCACCACTGCAACATCTTTCTTGCGATAGAAGAATCCGTCGCATGTCGCGCAGGCGGAAACCCCCTGGCCGCGGTATTTGCGTTCGGAGGGAAGCCCGAGGTATTTGGCGATGGCGCCGGTGGCGATGATCACCGCGTCGGCTTCGATGGCGGGGGCGCCGTCGATCTCGAATTTGAAGGGTTTCACGGAGAGATCGGCCTTGGTGATGATGCCGCGGCGGATGTCGGTGCCCATATTGAGGGCCTGTTCGCGCATCGCGCCGGTGAGACTGATGGAGTCGATTCCCTTGGCAAAACCGGGATAATTCTCTACGAGAGTAGTGGTAGTGAGCTGTCCTCCCGGTTCGGGACCTTCGTAAAGAACGGGCTGGAGACCTGCCCTTGAGGCATAGATGCCCGCCGTGTAACCTGCAGGGCCACCGCCGATTATGAGGAGTTTGGTTTTTTCCATAATACTGCTTTATAATCACACAAAGATACTCATAATTTTTATTATATTTGCAGATATGAAACTCGTAAATCTCGGTGAGAGCAATTCCCTGCTCAATTCTTACATCGCTCAGGTGCGCGACAAATCCATCCAGAAAGACAGCCAGCGCTTCCGCGGCAATCTCAGGCGCATCGGACAGATCTTTGCATACGAAATAAGCAAGACTCTGGACTATAGCGCGAAAGACGTGCAGACCCCTCTCGGCACGGCACGGGTGAGCACTTACGACACAAAGATCGTTCTTGCCACCATCCTGCGGGCCGGTCTTCCCCTGCACGAGGGCATGCTCTCATATTTTGAGAGTGCCGAAAGCGCATTCCTCGCCGCCTACCGCAAATACGATGCGGCCGACAAGTTTCATATCAACGCAGAATACTGCTCCACACCCAACCTGAACGGCAAGGCCCTGATAGTCACCGACACCCTGATTGCCACCGGTTCCTCCATAATCATGGCCTACGAGCGTCTCGTCGACGACGGTGGAGAACCGGACCAGGCGCATTTCGTATGCCCGATAGTGAGCGCATACGCCATGGAAGCCATGAAGAAAGGCCTGCCTTCCAAGGCTACGATATGGACTGCAGCCATCGACGAGGAGCTCACCAGCCACTCGTTCGTTGTTCCCGGCCTCGGAGATGCCGGCGATCTCGCATTCGGAGAGAAAGTCTAGAGTTCCTTGCGCCAGCGTGCAAGGGGGATTCCAAGCTGGCCGCGATACTTCGCAATGGTGCGGCGGGCAACCTTATAGCCGCGCTTCTCCATTTCAGTTACAAGCTGCTCATCCGTGAGCGGCTTTTTCTTGTCTTCGGAATCGACGCAGTCCTGCAGGGCCTTCTTGAGTTCACGGGTGGAAACCTCCTCCCCTTCCTTGTTCTCCATCCCTTCGGAGAAGAAATACTTAAGGGGGAAGATGCCGAAATGGGTTTCTATGTACTTGCTGTTCACCACGCGGGAGATGGTGGAGATGTCAAATCCGGTCTGCTCGGCAATATCCTTGAGGACCATAGGTTTGAGCTGCGCATCGTCGCCGTCGAGGAAGTAATCGTGCTGGAAGTCGAGTATGGCCTGCATGGTGCGCTGAAGGGTGTTCTGGCGCTGTTTAAGCGCCTCTATGAACCATTTTGCAGAGTCGATCTTCTGGCGGATGAAAGTCGCGGCCTCCTTCTGGGCACGGTCGCCGGAAGACCTGGCGTCGGTAATCATCTCGGAGTATTTCTTGTTCACGCGGAGCTCAGGAATATTGAACCTGGGCATGGTGAAAGAAAGTTCACCATCGTGTTCCTCAAGGACGAAGTCAGGCACTATCTGGCGAGCCTGCTCGGCATAACTGTCTTCCAGAGAGCCTCCTGGAGCAGGATTCAGCCGGGTAATGCAGCCGATGGCAGCCTTGAGCCGGGCCTCGTCAAGGGCGAGCCGCGACATCACCTTGCCGAAATGCCGGTTGGTGAATTCCTGAAACTGTTCATTGAGAATACGGTAGGCGTCGCGCACCTCCTCCGACTGCTTGCGGTTCTTAAGCTGTAGAAGCAGGCATTCGCGAAGATCCCTCGCCCCTACTCCGGGAGGATCGAATTCCTGTATTACCGCAAGCATCTTTTCCACCTCGGCCTCATCCACCTCGATTCCGGCACGGAAAGCCATGTCGTCGACAAGGGAGCCGATGTCGCGGCGAAGATATCCGTCGCCGTCCAGGGAGCCGATGATGAATGTTCCGATCGCGTAGTCGCGCTGGCTGAGGTTACGGTAGCCAAGCTGATCCATCAGACTTTCGGTAAAACTTTCGCGCACCGAGAAAGTGCTGTATTCGGGTCTGGGATCCTTGCCCCAGTTATTGATCCTGGTCTTGTAAGAAGGGATCTCGCCGTCGTCTTTGATTTCGTCTATCGAAATATCCTTTGGTTCGTCGTCCTGCTGCCTTTCCGGATCCGGAGAATCGTCCAGCACGGGATTCTCTTCAAGCTCTGCACGGATCTTCTGCTCCAGTTCCTGCACCGGCAGCTCGATGAGCTTTATGGTCTGGATCTGAAGAGGAGAAAGACGTTGAGTCTGCTTAAGTTCAAGCCCCTGCTTCTGCATTCCCTAATTCACTTTCTTCAAGATTTTAAGCGTGTCTACACGGAAAGCGCTGCGATTCTCCACTGCGGGGTACTTGAAGCGCTCCTGCACTATGAATGCTGAAGGGAACTGCTGCTTGATGGCCCCCAGCGCTGCGAGAGCCTCGGACTTGTTGCGATAGTCGCCCACCGTCACGCGAAAATACGGGCTGGAGAAACTTCTGTAAGCCGATACTCCCGGATTGAGGGTCTTGAAACGGTAGAGGGCGGCTTCGCTTGCTCCGCGGGCCGACTGCGAGTTGTCGAAGAAAATACGGATGCGATAACCGCTGAACTGCTTGCTCCTGTTCGCACGGATGCGCGTTTCCACTGCATTGCGGATCACCCCCGACTGCGAGACGCTGACCTCGTCGGGAAGCACGTTGAAGATCGTGCTGCCTTCGAGCGTGGTATCCACAGCCGAAAGAGGGGTAAAGACAAGGGAGTCAACAATCACGTAACCCGGAGGCGCAACCTGCTGGGCGCGGGCCGCGAAGGGCAGCAGAATGAGTATGGCGATTACCAGTCTTTTCATTTCTTCAGGAATTTTGTGAGTGGCACATCTTTATAATCAATATCCTTGCCAATCTTTCCGGCTACGTTCGCCCTGGCGTGGAGGTCCAGGCAGAAGTCCTCCGGATTGAAGCTTTTGTAGGTAGCGAGCAGTTGCATCAGGGAGATGCCGTCCGCGAGCTGGGCCTGGAGGGGGATGCGGTACACGCGCTCGCTCTTTCCATCTATAGAAACCGGCTCTCCGGTAACCACCCCCATCACCTCCTCACCACGCTTGACGGTGGCTTCGATGTCCCGCAGTTCAAACGACGGAGCCGGGTTGTCTATACCCACCGCTACCACCACGTTGGCGCTGCGAAGACTCGTCGGCACCACCGACTCGAGCTCGAACGACGACACGGAAATCTTCTTGTACTTGCTCACGCAACCGCTCAGCAGCAAACAAGCCGCCACCAGCAGGAAGGATATTCTTAATGCCTTTTTCATATAGTTTATTCTTACAAAGATAACATATTTTTTGCATATCTTTGCGTCGTGAAAAAGCTTTACATCGAAACATACGGTTGCC
>CAMOIZ010000015.1 GCA_946616385.1 uncultured Bacteroidales bacterium
TAAGCATTTCTATCGATTAATTGCGTATCTTCGCAGTGCGAAACAAGAGCCTGCATGAAAATGAAACGAATCGAAGTTGTGGCGGCGGTGATACGCCGGGATGGAAGCGCCTTTGCGACGCAGCGGGGCTATGGCGACTTCAAGGACTGGTGGGAATTCCCCGGCGGGAAAATGGAGGCGGGGGAGAGTCCTGAGGAGGCGCTCAGGCGCGAAATTCACGAAGAACTTTCGGCCGAAATTTCTATAGAACGCCTGCTGGACACAGTGGAATGGGATTATCCTGAATTCCATCTCACATTGCACTGTTTCCTCTGCACCCTGGATGGCGGAAAACTGCATCTCCTCGAGCATGAGGCGGCGCGATGGCTTTCCTACGAGGATCTACACGACGTTCGCTGGCTTCCGGCCGACAATGGCCTTCTCCCGCTGATTTCTGCGGACCTTCTGGAAGTCAACCCGGAACTTGCAGGTTTCATCGAAACCGAAATCATCCCGAGATACGCATCCTTCGATAAGGCCCACCGCGAGGATCATGCGCGTGCCGTGGTCCGGAGGGCCCTGGCGCTGGCAGCGCATTATCCCGAAGTGTCTAGGAATATGGTTTACGCTGCGGCGGCATGCCATGATCTCGGACTTGCGGCAGACCGAGCGACCCACCATCTGCACAGCGGAAGCATTATCCGGAACATGGAGCAGCTAGGGCGCTGGTTCTCCCAAGAAGAGATAGAAACCATTGCGCAGGCGGCGGAGGACCACCGTGCTTCTTCCGACCATGAGCCTCGCAGCATGTACGGGCGGATCGTTGCTGAAGCCGACCGCCTGATCGACCCTGTCCGGATAATCCGGCGCACCGTTCAGTTCGGCCTTTCGCATTATCCGGAACTACCAAAGGAGAGTCACTGGGAAAGGACTCTGGAGCATCTGCACGAGAAATACGACTACGGCGGATATCTGAAACTATGGATCCCGGAATCTCCGAATGCCGCGAAACTTGAAGAACTCAGGCGCATCATAGCCGACAAGGCGGAACTGAGAAGCGTCTTTGAACAGGCCTACAATGACGAAATTCAATAATTGAAAAATTTTTCATATCTTGCGAAGTTTAGATAATCAGAGTTTTATATGAATCTTAAAGAAAACAAGTACGCGCAGTTCTATCTCTGCCGCGAAATGATGGACACCATCGAAACCATCCGCAAGTTCAACCCTGCAGATGCTGATTTCATTGTCGATTCTGCAAAGAAAACAGGTCATATACTCTTTTCCGGAGAAGGCTCAAGCCGCATCATGCCGGCCAAGAATGCCATTCGCAAGGCTCTGAGGTGGGGTATCGACACCATTACTCATACCGAGGGCAGCCATCAGGCATGCGAATACGACCTCAGCAAATATACTGTTCTTCTCGATTCCAATTCCGGACGCACCAAGGAGACTCTCATGCTCGCCAATCAGCTTAAGGCCGCGGGGCACAATAACTTTTTCGGCGTAACCGCGAATGACGGCACCCCTCTCGCAGATGTCTGCGTCAAGACCCACGTGCTCAAGTGCGGCTGGGAAGAGGCCGTAGCCGCTACCAAGAGCGTCGCCGAGCAGGCTCTGCTCTTCGAGACCGTAATCTGGAAACTCGCCGGCAAGGATATCGCTCCCGAACTTGAAGGCCTTGCAGAAAAGGTCGAGAAGGCTCTTACCCTGGACATTCCCGCAGAGATCGTGGAATGGGCCCGCGGGGCTAAGACCATCTATTTCGCCGGTCTTAACGACGGCGTGACTGAGGAACTTACCCTCAAGACCAATGAGATCACCCGCCGCAAGAGCGACTTCCTTGAGGGAACCTATGCTTTGCACGGCCCCGAGGAGGTTATGGAAGACGGCGATATCGTGTTCGTGGTGAACCCCATCGAGAGCGAGTACAAGAAGTACGAGGCCGTGTTCAACGGTGCCAACGTGCACGTGGTCGCCATCGACACCAAACAGACTCCCTTCACTACTATCGTAGTTCCCGATGCAGGCGACCTGCAGGGCTATGTCTACCTCTGCGCAGGCTGGAATCTTCTTGTGGAGATCGCCAGCGCCGACGGCATCAATCTCGACAAACCCACGCGCGCCCGCAAGGTCGGAAACGAGATGTAGTTTATGGATTACAGGCATCTTACTGCGGAGGAGGTGGACCTTCTCGTCAGTCGTGGCTGCAAGGCCGAGGACTGGTCGACGGTGGAAATCACTTCCTCCGACGCTTTGAAATACGTTCGCAATGTCCGTTTTTCCGGCACGGTGCGCTTCGGTCGTTTCGACGCCGCCTTCACCCTTCCCGGAGGGCTCAGGAAACATTCCGGGCTGAGGAACGCGACTCTGCACAACGTCACGGTGGGCGACAATACCCTCGTGGAGAACATCACCGACTATATCGCCAACTATGTGATCGGATCGGACAGTTACATCGAGAATGTCTCCCTGCTGCTGAACGACGGACCCTGTTCATTCGGAAACGGGGTGCTGGTGTCGGTGCTCAACGAAACCGGAGGGCGCGAGGTGCGCATTTACGACCGTCTGAGCGCTCAGGAGGCCTACGTGTTGGCAATGTACAGGCATTATCCCGAGTCAGTCGCCCGTCTGGATTCTATGGTGGAAGCTTATGCGAAATCACAGACTTCGGAGATGGGGTATATAGGAAACCACGTTTCCATACGCAACACCCGTCATATCCGCGGGGTGCGCATTGGCGACGGGGCTCTGATCAGCGGAGTGAGCCGTCTTAAGAACGGCAGCGTCAACAGCAACATGACGGCTCCCGTGACCATCGGGCACGGAGTAATTGCCGACGACTTCATAATCTGCAGTGGCTCGTGGCTGTCGGACAACACTACTATCGAGCGTTGTTTCGTGGGGCAGAGTTGCCATCTGGGGCACGGCTACAGCGCCTCGGACTCCCTTTTCTTCAGCAACTGCCAGGGCGAGAACGGAGAGGCCTGTGCAATCTTCGCAGGGCCTTTTACGGTCACGCATCACAAGAGTTCCCTGCTCATCGCGGGCATGTTCTCTTTCATGAACGCCGGCAGCGGCTCGAACCAGAGCAACCACATGTACAAGCTCGGGCCCATCCATCAGGGCGTGATGGAGAGGGGAAGCAAGACTTCGTCGGATTCCTACATTCTCTGGCCTTCACGCGTCGGTGCTTTTTCGCTGGTGATGGGAAGGCACGTCACACATTCCGACACTTCCAACCTGCCGTTCTCGTATCTTATTGAGAAACAGGATACTACCTACCTCGTTCCGGGTGTCAACCTGCGTAGCGTCGGAACCATACGCGACGCCCAGAAATGGCCGAAGCGCGACGGGCGAGTGGATCCCGACAGGCTGGACTGCATCAACTACAATCTCCTCAGCCCCTATACCATCCAGAAGATGTTCAAGGGCATCAAGCTGCTGCAGAATCTCCAGTATTCGTCTGGTGAGCTGTCCGACATTTATTCGTATCACAGTACAAAAATACGCAACAGCTCCCTGAACAACGGCCTGCGTTACTACCGCACGGCGATCACCAAGTTCCTCGGAAATTCCATCATTCACAGGCTGAAGGATCTTCCCGCAGGTGCGGATGACGATCAGATTCGCGCCCTGCTGCGCCCTTCCACTCCTGTGGGAACGGGACTGTGGGTGGACCTGAGCGGCCTCATCGCTCCCAAATCCGAGGTGGATTCGCTGCTCGAGGCCCTTGCCGGGGGAGAGATCGACCTGAAGGGAGTGGCAGCCGCATTTGCGAAGATGCACGCCAATTACTACGAGTACGAATGGACCTGGGCGTACGACAAGTTCGGGGACTTCTTCGGATATCCTCTCGAGAGCATTACTTCCGCTCAGGTGGCCGATATCGTAGAGCGCTGGAAGACGGCCGTGATAGGACTCGACCAGGAACTCTACGAAGATGCAAAGAAGGAATTCAACCTGGCTTCGATGACCGGCTTCGGCGCCGACGGCACCAAGGAGGACAAGGAACACGACTTCTCCGAAGTGCGCGGCGACTTCGAATCCAATTCCTTCGTAACCGCAGTTCTGGACCACATCAAGAAGAAGGAGGCCCTGGGGAATGAATTGATTTCCCGCCTTGCCCGATAAATAATAATCCCCGCCTCGCAGCGGGGATTTCTTTTATTTGATTTCCGAAAGAGTTCCGGTGGACTGGGCGAGTTCCTGGTCTATCTGTTCGTAGACCGAATTGTTGCTCTTGTACTCTGGCACAATCTGCTTCATCTTGCGGACCGTAGCCATGTTGTCGAACTGCTTGGAAATCTCCACGAGTTCTTCGATCTCCCTGTTCACTTCCTCATAGTCGTACTCGCGCACCTGCGCGATGCGGATCTTTTCGTGGAAGGTGGGCTTGGTGCCTTCGAGTTCGTTAAGCACCTCTTCGTAGAGCTTTTCTCCCTCACGCAGACCGGTGTACTTGATTTCCACGTTCTTGGCGTTGGAGAGAGCTATCATCCTCTTGGCGAGGTCGGCGATCTTCACGGGAGCGCCCATGTCGAAGACGAAAATCTCGCCTCCATTTCCCTTTGTTCCGGCTTCAAGCACGAGCTTGCAGGCCTCCGGAATAAGCATGAAGAAACGCACTATGCGTTCGTCGGTCACCGTGACGGGGCCTCCGTTCTTGATCTGCTCGCGGAACAGAGGGATGACGCTGCCGTTGGATCCGAGAACGTTTCCGAAACGCGTGGTCACGAACTGGGTGTATTCCGCTTTCTTGCGGTTGGGCTTCCATCCCTTCATGGTCTCCATCTTGAGCTTGCGGTCGAGGCTCTGCACGTAGATTTCGCAGATTCGCTTGGAGCAGCCCATGACGTTGGTGGGGTTGACTGCCTTGTCGGTGGAGATCATGACAAACTTCTTGGCGTTGTACTTGACGCTGAGGTCGGCGATGATCTTGGTGCCGTTGATGTTGTTCAGCACGGCCTCGCTGGGGTTGTCTTCCATCATCGGAACATGCTTGTAGGCGGCTGCATGGAAGACATAGTCCGGGCGGAATGAACTGAAAATGTAATCCATCCTCGTGCGACGGCTGATGCTGGTCACTACAACCTCGCAGGGTACGTCGGGATAGTCTCTTGCCATCATCAGACGCACGTCGTGCTGGGGTGTCTCCGCCTGGTCGATCAGCATCATCTTTTCGGGCTTGAACGCTGCGACCTGACGCACTAGCTCCATGCCAATGGAACCTGCGGATCCGGTGATGAGCACGCGCTTGCCTTTCAGCTGTTCCTCCACCGATTTGAGGTCGACGCGGATTTCCTGGCGGGGGAGAAGGTCCTCGACGCTGACCTCCTTTATCTGCATGTCGGTGATGTCATCTTCCTGCAGCACGCCGTCCTTCACGCTGGCTTCCTTGGCGCTATGGGCCATGTAGATTTTGCAGCCTTCACCGATCACAATGTCCTGGATCTTCTGGTTCATCCGGAATTCGTTGGTCCTCAGAGGGCTTACCAGTATTCCCTGGATGTGCTCATCGCGGATTATCTTCGCAATGTCGTCGTCGAGGGTATAGACCTTGACGCCGAGCAACTGCATGTCTTTGATCCTGTGCTCGTGCGAGATGAAGCCTCTCAGTTCGAATCTGGCCGGGCTTTGGGAACGGATGTTCTTGGCAAGCCCCACGCCGCCGGTGATGGCGCCGTAAATGAGCACGCGTTCGGCCTGGGAGTTGGTATTGTTGATGTCGAAGAGAATCTTGACCAGTACACGGAGGCCCCACATCAACAGGGTGGCGATCAGGAAGGATACCAGTGTCTGGGTGATTGTGAAGGCGGACAGCAATTCAACATTCTGCCATTTGAATATCAGCGCGGCGGCGATTGCAAGCACCAGCGATACAATGTTGGCATACGTAAGTTTGAGAAGGTCGACGAAACTGGAGTAACGGAGCACCCCGGAGTAAGTCTTGAAAAGCCTTGCACCAACCCAACTGAGCACTGCATAGAGCAAGGCGGTGGAGAAGACTTCGATATGGTGGTCGAACGTAATCTGTGAATTGGTGAAAATCCAGAATGTAAAGATGGCTGAACCGAAAACTATTGCGGCATCTGCAAGCAGGATAACCCAATAGGGCAGCACTTTCTTGCTGAAGAACCAGTTGGAAACTCGTTTTATAGGATCCATACGTTAAATCTTATGCGGATATAGTCCCGCAAATATAGCAATCTTTTATTGAAAAAGAAAAGGTGGGGCCGTAAGCCGGTTTCTGTTTTTGAATCTGTCATTTATCTTCGCAACCTACCCCCCGGCATCGGGCGGGCCGCCCTCATCTGCCGGTATATTTGGTTTTGCAGGCCCCGGTGCCGTACCCGTGCGGCGTCGCCGACGCACGTCGTGAGCTCTTGCCTCGCGTTTTCACCCTTGCCATAGAAAAAGGTGTTTGCTCCCTACGGTCGCATAAAACCTTTTTCGGGCGGTTTTTTTCTGTTACGGCCTCCGAAAGATTGCTCCCTCCTGCGCTTTCCGCAGCGGGGTGCCCTTTCCTGTCCGGACTTTCCTCTCATTGCCGAGCGACAGATCGCCCCACCTTAATTAGAGCGTGCAAAGGTAATAATTTTCGCGTGGAATTGCTATCTTTGCGTCTGTTATGCGCAGGTTGTTGTTGATACTTTGCATGTTCCTCTGCACTTTATCGTGCAAGGCAGAGACATTGAAACGCTACCGCGTCGAGGTCGTGAAAGAATACACCCACGATACCGGCGCCTATACCCAGGGTCTTTTCTTCCATGCCGGACAGCTTTACGAATCCACTGGCCAGTACGGGGAGTCTTCGATGCGCAAGGTGGACCTGCAGACCGGCCGGACACTGCGCAAACTGGATTTCTCCCGCAAGTACTTCGCCGAGGGATCCGTAGTTCTCGGAGACAATCTGTATATCCTGACCTGGACCAATAGGGTCGCTTTCGTGTATGATGCCTCCACGATGGAGTACAAGCAGAGTTATTCCTATCCCCGGGAGGGATGGGGGCTGACTACCGACGGAAAGCAGCTGATCGCCTCCGACGGCAGTTCGCGCATCTATTTCCTGAGTCCTGAATTCAAGCTGCAGAAGACTATCAACGTGGTGCTGAACGGGCGCCCGGTGCGTTACTTGAACGAACTGGAGTGGATAGGAGGAAAGATCTGGGCGAACGTGTATACGACAGACATTCTCGTGATAATCAATCCTTCCAACGGGCAGGTGGAGGCGACTGTCGACTGCGGCGGGCTTTTGCCGGACAGGCTGCGCAGGCCGGAAACCGACGTGCTGAACGGCATAGCCGTGGATGACTCCGGGCGGATATTCCTAACCGGCAAGAACTGGCCTCGTCTTTATGAGGTGAAACTGGTTCCGGTAAAGAAATAATTGCTATCTTTGCCCTCGCAATTGCGGGGGTACTTCCAATTAGGAGGTTGAGATTATACCCATTGAACCTGATGCGGGCAATGCCGCCGAAGGGAAGCATAATCTTCAAGCTATACCCCTTGCATCAATATTATTTATTATGCGAGGTTTTTTGTTTACGGCAGCCGTTCTGTGCTGCATCTGCACGGGCGCAAACGCCCAGACGCAGGAAAAGGTCGAGCAACTTGACAGTGTGATAGTTGCAGTTTCACGTGCCGGCAGGAACACTCCGGTTACCTATACCTATATAGGAAAAAGGGAACTGGAGGATGCCGCTCCGGGCAAGAGCCTGCCCATGATCCTGTCGCTCCAGCCTTCGGTGGTGACGACAAACGAGGGAGGCACGGGACTCGGATATTCCAAAATGACCGTCCGCGGTTCTAAGGGCAGTCAGATAAACGTTACGCTTAATGGCATCACGCTGAACGACAGTGAGTCGCAGGAGGTGTTCTGGGTCAACATCCCGGGGCTGAACAACATCCTTGGCAGCGTTCAGCTGCAGCGCGGACTCGGTACTTCGGCCAACGGTGCCGGGGCTTTCGGCGCGAGCGTGAACATGAGCACGGCTTATGTGTCGCCTGATCCTTTCTCCTCTATCGACCTGAATGTCGGTTCCTTCAACACGCGGGGGATGTCTTTCGCTGCCGGCTCCGGTCTTCTTGAAAACGGCCTTTATGCGAATTTCGCCGTTTCGCTTGCGGGCACAGACGGATATATCCGCAACGCCTGGGCGGACGTCAGGTCGTTCTTCGGCGTTTTAGGTTGGATGCGCGGTGACAACTCCCTCAAATTCACCCTTCTTTCCGGCAAGCAGCACACCGGCATCACCTGGGAAGGGATTCCGGCATCCAAGATGGCGGAAGACAGGACATACAATCCGGCCGGGGAGTACACAGACGCTTCCGGAAACACGGCCTACTACGACAACGAATCCGACAACTATCTTCAGACTCACTACCAGTTGAACTATACCCACAAGTTCAGCGCTCCTCTTACCTGGAGCACGACCTTGAATTATACCAAGGGTGAAGGGTATTACGAACAGTACAAGGCCGGCAAGGCTTACTCCAAGTACGGTCTCGGCCATGGCGGGAAGGGGGATGTCATCACCCGAAAGCAACTGGACAACGGCTATGCCGTGCTCAACACCACGTTGAAGTACAAGACGAATGCACTGGATCTTTCCGGCGGAGCGTACCTTGCGTATTATGACGGCGATCACTTCGGGAACGTGATATGGGACAGCATCGACAAGGAGACCGACTATGAATGGTATCGCAACAACGGCAGGAAGACGGAAGGGACAGCCTTTGTGCGCGGGGAGTATCAGGCTGCGTCCTGGCTGACTGCATACGCCGAGCTCCAGTACAGGCACATCGGTCTGAAGATGTCCGGAATCGACGACGAGTTCTCGGATCTCGCCTACGATAAAAGCTGGGATTTCCTTAATCCCCGTGCGGGCTTCACGGCTAAATTCGGTGCACACAAGGCTTATGCGTCGTTTGCTGTAGGTCACCGTGAGCCGGGAAGGAGTGACCTCAAGGAACAGATTGAATCAGTCAACACCCTGCTCGCCCAGGGGATTGCCGCAGAAGTGACCCTGCGCCCGGAGAGGATGTTCGATACCGAAATCGGCTGGGAGTATCTTTCGGAGAAACTTTCTGCGGGAGTGAACCTGTATTCGATGGAGTACAAGGACATGCTTCTGGAAACCGGCAAACTCTCGGACAGCGGCTATGCCATCAAGGAGAATGTTGACCGGAGCTGGCGAAGGGGAGTGGAGCTCTCCGCCGCATGGAAGCCTGTGCGCTGGATGAATCTGACCGGAAATCTCACGCTGAGTACCAACAAGATAAAGGATTACGTGTATTACGAAGATACCAACGACAATGCAAACGACTGGAAATATGTTGGCAAAACGGAGGTGAAGGCGGGAACCGTCGACATGCTGATGTCTCCGTCAGTAGTCGGAATGGCGGGAGTGGAATACATGCCGATGGAGGGCCTGAGCGTAGGACTTACGGGCAAATATGTGGGGAAACAATATTGGGACAATACCCAGACGGAGGCGCTCAGCATTCCTGCTTACTATGTGATCGATGCCCATGCGGAGAAAACTTTCAACATTTGGAAAGGTAAAATGACTCTCGGTGCATATTGCAACAACCTGCTGAACCGCGACTATTATGCTGATGCGTGGGTGTACAGGGCTTTGTTCCAAAATGGCGATCCTGAGTACGTAGAAGAGGGTTTGTTCCCTCAGGCATTCCGCAATTTCAGCGTTAAGCTCCGCTATGAATTCTAATGGCGGGAGTGTAAAGTATGGTTAGTTTTTAAAATATTTTAAAATGTTGATAACTTTTTAAAAAGATTTTTCTAATTTGTTATTGCAGATTAAAAAAACTGACGTATATTTGCATCGAGAATTTGAAACAACAACTTCTAACCAACAATAATTAACCTTCTAATAAAGGTAATACACTACTAACTAACCGTCAACGCCCGCTGTGAAGCGGGCGTTGGTCGTTTAAATAGGTTTATTCGTCGAGGAGATTGGGGCGGAGGCGGCGGGTGCGCTCCAGCGCCTGCTCGTCCTGCCATGCGCGGATCAACTTGGGATTGCCGCTGAGAAGCACGTCGGGAACTTTCCATCCGTTGAAATCCGCAGGACGTGTGTAAACGGGAGGAGAAAGCAGACCGTCCTGGAAGGAGTCGCTCAGGGCCGAGGTCTCGTCGGTCAGCGCGCCGGGAATCAGACGCACTATGGAATCCGCCAGAAGCGCTGCGGGAATCTCTCCGCCGCTCACCACATAATCTCCCACGGAAATCTCCCTGGTTACTAGGTGCTCGCGGATGCGGTGGTCTATTCCTTTGTAGTGCCCGCAGAGCAGGATCAGGTTCTCTTTCAGCGACAACTCGTTCGAAACCGCCTGCGACAATATCTCGCCGTCGGGTGAGAGGTAGATTACCTCGTCATAGTGTCTCTGGGACTTGAGCTCTTCTATCATCCTGAATACCGGCTCCACCATGAGCACCATGCCGGCATCGCCGCCATAGGAATAGTCGTCGATGTTTTTGCGCGGTCCCAACCCGTACTTACGGAGGTTGTGGACCTCGATTTCTACCAGTCCTTTCTTTATGGCGCGCCCCACAATCGAGTGAGCCAGAGGACTTTCCAGCAGTTCCGGCACGGCGGATATGATGTCGATTCTCATAGAAATTCCAAACTTTTCGCAAAGTTACCAAAAATCATTATATTTGTAAGCTACAAAATAAACAACTCTTAACTATGAGCGAAGAAAACATCAATCCCGAAGTTCAGGAAGAACAGTCTGCTGTTCAGCCCGAAAACACTCAGGAAGCTGCACAGGAGGCATCCCTTGCCGATAAATCTTTGTCTGAGCTTTCGGACGTATTCAAAAACCTGATGGATTCCGCGGACCGCATGCTCCGCAGCAAGGAGGCCGAATCCATCAAGTCCGCATTCTACAAACTGCTTGGCAAACTCAGGAGCGAGGCCGGTGAGGTCGAAGACGCTTTCGCCGATGTCGAAGAGAACTTCAAGAGCATCTACTCCGACTACAAGCGTGAGCGTGCCGAGTACAACAAAGAACAGGATGCACTGAAAGAAGAGAATCTTGAAAAGAAAAAAGCCATTATAGAAGAGCTGAAGGCCCTTGTGGACGGCAGCGAAGATGTAAGCTCATCTTTCCCTGCTTTCAGGGAGCTGCAGGACAGATGGCGTGCTACAGGTCCCGTACCCGCTACCGCCTTCCGCGACATCAACAGCAATTACCAGTTCAACGTAGAGCGTTTCTACGACAAGGTCAAGATCAACCGCGAACTGCGTGACCTCGACTTCCAGAAGAATCTGGAGGCGAAGGAGAAGTTCTGCGAAGCCGCCGAGAAACTCTCCGAGAACGAGAACATAGTCAACGCTTTCAACGAGCTTCAGAAACTCCATGAGCAGTGGAAGGAGTTCGGCCCTGTCGCCAAGGAATACCGCGACAGCATCTGGTCCCGTTTCCAGGCTGCCACGGCTGTGATCAACAAGCGCTACCAGGCTCATTTCGAGGAGCTCAAAGGTAAGCAGAAGGAAAATCTTGCAGCCAAGGAGGCCCTTTGCGTGAAGGTGGAGGAGATCGCAGCCCGCGAAATCACCACTTCCGACGGATGGAACGCTTCCGCAAAGGAGATTGAGGCCATCCAGGCCGAATGGCGCAAGATCGGTTTCGCTACCAAGAAAGAGAACCAGAAGATATACGACCGTTTCCGTGCCGCCTGCGACGCCTTCTATGGCCGCAAGCGCGAGTACTATTCGAAGTTCCGCGGCGAGATGGATGCCAATGTCGAAAAGAAACTCGACCTCATCCGTCAGGCAGAGGAACTCAAGACCAGCACGGAATGGAAAAAGGCTACCGAGATGTTCATCGAACTCCAGAAAAAGTGGAAGGAAATCGGTTCCGTCCCCCGCAAGAAGAGCGAACAGCTCTGGAAGCAGTTCCGTTCTGCCTGCGATGAATTCTTCGCCGAGCGCGACAAGAACGCTTCTCCCGAGAACAATTACTATGCGAACCTCAAGGCCAAGAAGGCCCTGATCGATGCCGTGAAGGCATACGAGGTCCAGGAAGATGCCGCCGCCAACGCCGAGGCAGCAAAGAAGTTCGCAGCCGACTTCCAGGCCATAGGCTTCGTGCCTTTCAAGGAGAAGGAGAGTGTAAATGCTGCATTCCGCGAGGCAATGCAGGAAAAATTCCCCGACTTCGGCGCCAGGGCACCTCGCCAGGGCCGTGAGAAGAGCGTCAAGGATACTCTCATCCAGCAGTACAAGACTCTCCAGCAGGAGATCGAAACCTTCGAGAATAACATCGGATTCTTCTCCGCTTCCAAGAAGTCCGAGGGCCTTATCAAACAGATGGAGAGCAAGATAGCAAAGGCCAAGGAAGAACTCAAGAAACTCGAGGCGAAGATCCGCAAGGAGGAGGAAGGAGAGTAAGGAATGGATAAAAATACTGTAATAGGCTTCATCCTGATTGCCGGAATCTTATTCGGTTTCACTTTCTATCAGTCAAAACAAGCCCGCAAGGCCGCCGAATGGCAGGCACAGCAGGATTCTATCGCGCTCGCCGAACGTATTGCGGCGGGGGATACCGTAATCTCCGTGGTGCCTGCAAGTCCCGATTCTGTAAGCTCCGCCGTCGTACCTGTCGAGGCGAAAGAGGCCATCTACAAAGACGCTGCGCTTGAAGCAGCCCACTCCGGAGAGGCTTCGTTCGTCACGCTCGAAAACGACAAGATAGCCCTTAAGCTGTCGAGCCGCGGTGCGCAGCCGTCCAGCGTGTTGGTGAAAGACTATTTCAACTACGACAGCACGGCCCTTTATATTTTCAAGGAGGGCGCTGCGGAGTATAATGTGAGCGTATATGCCGGAGAATTCATCAGCACCAGGGACTTCAATTTCAACATAGCGGAGAAGACCGATTCTTCCGTGGCGTTCCGTCTGCCTTTCTCCGACGGTGGATACATTGAACAGCGCTACGTCCTTCACGAGGACTCTTATCTTGTAGACAATTATCTCTCTTTCATCGGGATGACGGGCATTCCCCGCAATGTCTCCAGTATCGACATCGACTACTCGATGACCATCCCTAGGATGGAGAAGGGCTACAAGAACGAAGCGCAGTATTCCAAACTCGACATTTATCAGACGGGCGACAAGAAACCTGTAGAGATGGGGCGTTCGCGCAACGGAAGCAAGCGTTTCGATTCAAAAGTCAATTGGTTCGCTTTCCAGCAGCAGTTCTTCGCAGCCATTTTCCGTGCGAAGAACGAATATTCTTCCGGTACCTTCGACGTCAGTTTCTTCCCTCAGGAAGACGAGTCCCGCAACCTGATGTCATGCTCCGCCAAGATGCGCGCTGAACTGCGGCCCGGACAGGATTATACCATTCCTTTCGAGATGTATCTTGGCCCCAGCCATTTCAAGACCTTGAAATCGTACGACCAGAAGTACGAGAAGATCATTCCTCTGGGAGGCTCGCTGGTCGGCTGGTTCACCAAGTATGCCATCATCCCCATGTTCGACTTCTTCAGCCGTTTCATCAGCAATTACGGACTCATCATTCTGCTGATGACACTGGTGATCAAGGCGGTGGTGCTTCCTTTCACATACAAGTCCTATGCGTCCTCGGCGAAGATGGCGGCCCTCAAGCCGGAGATCGAGAAGATCAACGCCCGCTATCCCAAGCAGGAAGATGCCATGAAGAAACAGCAGGCCACCATGGCTCTGTATAACAAGGCGGGAGCCAGCCCCATGGGAGGTTGCCTGCCGATGTTGCTCACATTCCCTATACTTTGGGCAATGTTCCGCTTCTTCCCGGCATCCATAGAACTTCGTCAGCAGCCCTTCCTTTGGGCGCATGACCTCTCCACATACGATTCGATCATCGATTTCGGCACCCGCGTTCCTTTGATCGGCGATCACCTTTCACTCTTCGCCCTGCTCATGGCCGTGACCATGTGGGTGTACAGCAAGATGACCATGTCGAATCAGGCTACATCCAATGATCCCAATGCGCAGAGCATGCAGTTCATGAGCGTGTGGATGATGCCTATCATGATGTTCTTCATCTGCAACAGCCTTTCCGCAGCACTCAGCTACTACTATCTGCTCAGCCAGCTGATCAGCATGGTGGAGATCTGGGTGATACGCAAGTGGATTGTGAAGCCCGAGGCAGTACTCGCAAGGGTAAAGGCCGCCGAAGGCAAGCCCGAGAAGAAGAGCAAGTGGATGCAGCGTCTGGAAGAAGCGCAGAGGATGCAGGAACAGCAGATGCGCCAGCAGCAGAAAAACCGCAGGTAATGATAGCTTATAATCTCGAGAACATATTGAAGGAACTGCCATCAGGGGTCAAACTGGTGGCAGTTTCCAAATTCCACCCTTTCGAGGCCATTCTCGAGGCCTATTCCGAAGGGCAGAGAGCGTTCGGGGAAAGCCGTCCGCAGGAGTTCGCCTCCAAGGCGATGCAACTTCCGTTCGACATAGAGTGGCATTTCATAGGACATCTGCAGACGAACAAACTGAAACTTGTCCTGCCTTATGCCTATCTCGTTGAATCGATTGACACCGAACATCTGCTGGGTGCGGTGAATACCTGGGGTGAGAAGAACAACAAGACAACTTCCGTTCTGTTGGAAGTGCATATCGGTGCGGAGGAAACCAAGCAGGGCTTCGCTCCTTCCGAGGTCCTGGAACTGCTGAAGCGAACGGGGGAGTTTCCGTTCATCCGTTTCCGGGGCTTGATGGGCATGGCGTCGCATACCGATGACGAGCGTGCTATACGGGAGGATTTTGCATGCATCAAGTCTCTGTTCGACGAATGCAGGCGCGAGCATCCTGAACTTGAAGGCTTCGACCAACTTTCCATAGGCATGTCCGACGACTGGCGGATTGCCGTAGACTACGGTTGCACCG
>CAMOIZ010000016.1 GCA_946616385.1 uncultured Bacteroidales bacterium
ACTTGGGGCCGTCGATGACGCTGTCGCGCATGGTCATGTCGTTGCTGTACCAGATTGCAGAACGGGATCCGACGGCAAAGTAGCAGTTTGTAATCAGGGATTTGTCTACATGCCACCAGGGATATTTCCCATAGAATTTGCAGCCGTCCGCTTCCAGGTTGTTGCAACACTTGATTCCGGATTCGCCGTCGGTAATGGTAATGTTCTCCAGCCGGGTGTCTCTTGTGGCGAAAAGGGGCCTCTCTCCTCCGAATGTCTTATCTTTGATTAATTTCATTATATTTGTATTCTATAAAAATGCGAAACAACAGTACAACAAAAATCAAACCACCGATATATGATTTTAAGTATTCTCGACACAGATCTGTATAAGTTTTCCACTTCGAATGCGTTTTTCCAACTCTATCCTCTGGCAGAAGGAACTTTCAAGTTCAATGACAGGGCATCCGAATTTTACGACAGCGACTTTTTGTCAGCATTGAAGCAGGAGTTCTCAGCCCTTGGCGATCTGTTTCTGACTGAAGAGGAGTTTGACTATGTGACCTCCCGGATCAAGTATATTCCCCGCAATTACTGGGAATGGCTGAAAGGCTTCCGCTTCGAGCCTGAAAAGATCAATGCCTGGCTCGATAATGACGGCCATCTTCAGATCGAGGTGACGGATCTGCTGTATAAAGCTACCATGTACGAAGTTCCGGTCCTCGCAATCGTTGCCGAACTTCGCAACAGGTTCCGCGGGGCCGTCGCCGATCCTCGAAAAATGCTCGACATTCTGGATGCCAAGCTCGAGATTGCGAATGCAAATGCCTTGCTGTTTTCCGAGTTCGGTACCAGAAGACGTTTCTCTTCTGAAACGCACGAACTGATTGTGAAGGAACTCAAGGAGAAATGCCCAAAGTATTGTGCCGGCACTTCAAATGTTTATTTCGCCATGAAGTATGGAATGGTCCCCATAGGCACTTTCCCTCACGAGTGGGTGATGTTCCATAGCGGGGTGTTCGGTTACAAGAGGGCCAATTATCTTTCGCTCGAGGACTGGATCACGGTTTATGACGGAGCGTTGGGTACGGCTCTGATCGATACCTTCACAACAAGGTCTTTCCTGCATACTCTGACCATGAAACAGGCTAAACTCCTGGATGGATTCCGTCAGGATTCAGGCGACGAAAAGGAAGTGGGAGATGCTATAATCGCGCGCCTTCAGGAGTTCGGGATCGACCCCAGGTCCAAGGTAATAGTGTTCAGCAATGCTTTGAATTTCCCCAAATACAAGGCGGTTGCGGACTATTTCCGGGGCAGGGTCAAGGTCAGCGCAGGCATAGGCACCAACATCACCTGCGATCCGGGCATCGAGGGTTACAAGGCCGCCAACATCGTAATGAAACTGTCCCGCTGCCGCATGAGCGCGAAGGATCCTTGGGAGAAGGTCATCAAGATCTCCGACGACCTCGGCAAGCATATGGGAGACGACAAGGAATTCGAAATCGCCAGTTACGAGCTTCATCTGCAATGATGCGATCTTTTCCGTTTGCATTGGCCCTCTGCTTTGCCATTGTCGTCGCCGCCTGCTCGTCAGATGAAGTCCGGGAGGGCTATCTTGCTTCGGACAGACCGGATGTTTCGATATGGGAATTCGGGAGAAAGGACACGCTTGCGAGGATCGGCACTCTCCCCAGAGGAACTCATATTCGCTATTATTCTGATAAAACAAGGAAATCAGACGGCATACGGTATCTGCAAGCCAAATACGGCAGAAATACCTTCTTTATAGACGAATCAAATATTTGCGATTCTCTCCCCGATGCGGTCAGGGAAAAGGAAATGTATATCCAGACTGCCGCTTCCGTCATTGGTGACACGCTGACTTCTTCCATTTCCGGTTTTGCCAGAAAAAAGGAACGCGTGGAGATCCTGGGGCATGATTTCCTGCTGCCGGACGGAACTGTGAACCGTTATAACGTGAGGAGCAAGGGTGCCCGGGGATGGGTGTTCGGTAAGTACCTTGTACCTACTGCGGAAGAAGCAGCACAGCGATATGATGAATTTGACGACGCTCATCGCTCGGTAAAGAATTCCTTCAAGGGGGGCGAAGCTGCCGGATGCGAATTCCGTCCTTATGCGAAGCCGGTATTTGCCGACAATCCTATGCCTGATCCGGTGAACGCCTTCTATCTTACGATCTCTCCTGTCGGGCTGAAACATATTGACGAGTACATAGCCCTTGCCGACAGCACGAATATCAACGCATTCGTGATTGATATCAAAGACAATGAATGTCCCGGCTACAAGGCGGAAGCGATGGAGAAGCATTCACCCACGAACTATAAATGGGGAGGCGCGGGGAAAGAAAAGCTCTACAAAGAGGCGATCGCCAAGTTGCACGAGAAAGGATATTATGTGATCGGTCGTATCACCTGCTTCAAGGACAGTTACTACGCGAAGGATCATCCTTCTTCGTCCATCTGCGAGAAATCTACAGGAAAGCCCTTCCTCCACAACAAGAGCTACTGGCCCAGCGCCTACAGCCGGGACGTATGGCAATTCAATGTGGAACTTGCCAAAGAATCCGTGCGCAAATTCGGCCTGAACGAGGTGAACTTCGACTATGTCCGTTTCCCGGACAAGATGATCAGCATCGACGATCAGATGGATTACAAAAACCGTTACGGAGAAAGCAAGGTGCAGGCCATACAGAATTTCGTCCGCTATGCCTGCGATGAACTCCACCAGCTGGGCGTCTATGTTTCGATAGACGTGTTCGGAGAATCGGCGAATCCCGGATACACGACAGCCTACGGACAGTACTGGCCGGCGATTTCGACTATCGCCGACGTCATCTGCGCAATGCCTTATCCGGATCATTTCGCCGATCACTATTACGGAATCTCCAAACCCTGGAATCATCCCTACGAAATAATGAAGGCCTGGGGAAAGCGCGTGCAGGGACGGCAGGCCGTAACCTCCAGCCCGGCGATAGTCCGCACCTGGATACAGGCATATCATGTGATGCGCTGGGTCGACCGTAACGGACTTGACAATAATGCCAATTTCATCGAAAGGGAAATACGCGGTCTGTATGACGCGGGACTTACCGGCGGTTACTCAACCTGGCTCTCTTCAGGGAACATAACCGTATACCGTTCACAGAAAGAAGCGTATCAGCTTGATTATCCGTCACTTCCTCCAATTGACAGTGTCAATACGTTCATAACACCTGCAATATGAAAAGAATCCTGTCTCTGACTTTGTTCCTGCTCCCGCTGCTTGCCTATGCGTATCCCAAGCCATGCGCGCATCCACGTCTGCTCCTTCGTGCAGGCGAGGAAGAACAGATTCGGCAGGCGATTGCGTCTCAGCCGATTCTGGCAGAGGCTGACAGCGCGGTCCTCGCATATTGCGACCAGACTCTGAACGAAGCGCCTCATCCGCGCAGAATGGCCGGGTTCAGGATAGAACGCATGCAGGTCCCCCTGCAGCGGATTTTCTATCTCTCCTACGCCTACAGGGTGCACGGCGACAGGCGATATGCCGAGCGGGCGATAGCGGAAATGCTGAATGCGGCAGAGTACGAAAACTGGAATCCGGGGCATTTTCTGGACGTTGCGGAGATCACGATGGGAATGGCCATCGGATACGACTGGCTGTATGACGAAATGACTCCGGATCAGAGGAAAAAGGTGGCGGAGGCTATCAGAAAGAACGGATTCGACGCGTCCAGGATCGACAAGGACGCCTGGTTCTACACTGCTTTCCAGAACTGGAACCAGGTCTGCAACGCCGGCCTCGTATTCGGCGCCATCGCACTTTGGGACGAATACAAGGACGACAGCCGGATGATTCTGGACAAGTGTTTCGGGAGCAATTACCTTACCCTTCGCGAAGGATATTCCAAGGAAGGGGCCTATGCCGAAGGATACAGCTACTGGGGCTATGGGAGTTCCTTCCAGATATTGCTGATAGCAGCCCTCGAAAGCGCTTTCGAAAGTGACCTGGGCCTGATGGACGGATACGACAGTTTCTTCCGGAGCGGCAGATTCATGCAGATGATGAACCGCCCCACAGGACTCTGTTTCGATTATGCGGACAGCGGCAGGGAAGCTTCGGCGGAGCACATGCTGGCATGGCTGGCGGTAAAGACGGGGGATGAATCCCTGCTTTATCCCGAGGTGCAGAAACTGCGCGCCAACCACTTCAGCAGAATGGATATGCAACGCCTGCTGCCTTTCTTCCTGATAAGCGCCAGGAACATAGACTTTTCCAATCTCAAGGTGCCTGAGGGCAGATTCTTCTCCACAGGAGGGCTTACACCTCTTTATATCTACCGCAGCGGATGGGAGAGCAGGGACGATACCTACCTTGGCATCAAGGCCGGCATAAGCTCTTCCAACCATTCGCATTGCGACGTAGGCTCCTTCGTCTTCGACGCGGACGGGATTACCTGGGCGGACGATCTGGGTGCACAATCGTACCTTTCGCTCGAATCGAAAGGTGTCGATCTCTGGAACCGCTGGCAGAACAGCAGCAGATACGACGTTTTCCGCATAGGTCCTTTCTCACACAACATCATTACGGTAAACGGGCACAGGCCGGATGTTTATCAGTATATCGATTTCTCAAGGACCAGGACCGGACCGGAAATGAAAGGAGCAGAGATGGATCTCTCGATGGTCTACTGGGAAGATCTTGAATCATACACGCGCACCGTCGCTCTCAACGGAGACGACAGCGTGCTGACCGTGAAGGACATCCTGCAGGCACGCGAAAAACCTGCATCTGTCCGTTGGGCCATGTGTACTCTTGCCGATGCCGAAATCGTTGACGCATCGACCATACGTTTAAGCAAAAACGGCAGGTCCCGTATCATGAAGGTAACTGTGGACGAATCCGACCCGCAACTTGCAATTTGGCCTGCCGGGCCGGTGAACGACTATGATTATCCCAATCCCGACAACCTGATGGTAGGTTTTTCCTTGGATCTGCCATCATCGGGAATTGCGGGAATCAAGGTGGAACTTATAAAAGAATAAAGATGGAAGATATTTACAGCAGGACGGAGTTGCTTGTCGGCGAAGATGCAATGCGAAGAATGCAGGGCTGCAAGGTGATCGTTTTCGGAATAGGAGGAGTGGGCAGCTGGTGCACCGAGTCGCTGTTGCGTTCCGGAATAACGCATCTGACTATCGTGGATGCCGATACCATATCGGCCAGTAACGTAAACCGTCAGCTGATGGCGACTTCCGGGAACATAGGAAGCGTAAAGGTCGATGTAATGAAGAAACGCCTCCTGGAAATCAATCCCTCCGCTGAAATCATAGCCCTGAATAAAGTATTCACTGAAGAAACTGCGGATGAGTTCGCCTTGGACAGTTATGATTATGTCATTGACTGCATAGATTCTTTGAAAGACAAGATCACACTGCTTCTGTTGGCATCGGCTTCGAAAGCGACCTTGTTTTCTTCGATGGGGTCGGCTCTGAAGGTGGATCCCACCAAGATTCGTGTCGCAGAGTTCTGGAACGTCAGGGGATGTCCGCTCGGTTCCATGATTAGGAAGAGGATGAGGCAAAGAGAGACTTTGCCTGCAAAGAAATTCCTCTGTGTGTACGATGAGGAAGTCCTTCCAAACCGCGGTGAGCCTCAGTCTCCCGATGTGGATCCGGGGCTTTTCAAGAAGGCGCAGGTAAATGGTACGCTTGCGCATATTACCGGCATTTTCGGCCTGACGTTGGCAGGCCTTGTTGTTCAGGATATAATCAACCGAATATGACTAAATACTTGAAATTCGTCTTTCTTTTAGCCGCACAATTTGCAGTGCTTTCAGCGTGCTGCACGGCGGGTCCGGAAAATGAAGTCCGGGACATAGAGAACTGGCAGGCAGAATGGATCGGGGCACCATGGGAAGGGGAGAGCTATGTTCCGGAAGCGGAACACCCGACTCCGGAATTCCGCAGAATCATCGAAGCTCCCAAAGGTATTCGCAAAGCTACCGCTTACATCTGCGGCCTTGGAATGTTCGAGATGTACATCAACGGCAAGCGCGTCGGCGAAGATTTCTACTCGCCCAACGAGACTATGTACGGCATTCGTGAGGAAGGATACAAGTATGGCATCAAGGTGGACGAGCACAGTTTCAAGAATTTCCGCGTGATGTATCTTGCATACGATGTGACATCCCTTCTCCGCAAAGGAGAGAACAGCGTGAACGTGACCGTAGGTAACGGATGGTATTCCGTCTACCGCAAGGGGTGGATCAGCCCCTTCGGCACCCCGCGCCTGCTTTGCCAGATAGAACTCGAACTTGCAGACGGCTCCATCCGCACAATCTGCACTGATGAAAACTGGGAAGTGCGCAAGAGCCCTATCCTCCGGAATCATATTTATCTCGGCGAAGTTTACGACGCCAGGCTGGAAGAGGGGGGCGAGTGGCTCAAGGCTGTGCGCCGGGAAGCTCCGATGGGCACACTCGAGCGTCAACGCGGCCTGGAAGACAGGATAATGGAAGTGCTTGACCCCGTGAGTATCGTCAAGACGGAGGATGGGAATTGGGAGGTGGATTTCGGCGATTATATTACCGGGCGTGTGCATCTTTACGGAATCGATGCGGAACCGGGAACCGAAATTGTCGTCGAACATCCTCTTCCGGATGAAGAAGACCAGAACAATTGGGTAAAACGGGGTTGGAACGGGGATTACATGTACATAAGCAACGGCAAAGGGAAAGAGAGTTATGCGCCCTCTTTCAACTGGTACAGTTTCCAGAAGGTCATAGTCAAAGGATGGCCCGGGGAACTCAAGGCATCGAATCTTAAAGCCGAGGCCATCTATACGAATATCCGAACCACCGGGCATTTCGACTGTTCCAATCCTATGTTCGCAAAGATAAACCGTCTGTTCTGGCGCGCCCAGACCGACAATATGCACATGGGGGTCGCCACCGACTGTCCTCATCGCGAAAAGGGCCCTTATACCGGTGACGGACAGGTGTCCTGCGTCGCGGTGATGCACAATTTCGATGCTGACTACTTCTACAGAAAGTGGCTCAGGGACATGTCGGACTGCCAGGATCCTGTCACAGGCTATGTTCCCAACGGGGCTCCCTGGCATCCCGGTTGTGGCGGCGGTGTCGCCTGGGGTGCGGCAATGTGCATCATCCCCTGGGAACACTATGTGCATTATGGCGATATTTCCGTTCTTCAGGAGCACTACGAAGCGATGAAAGGCCAGCTTCGCTTTATGGAAAGCTGGCGCACGGAGGATGGCATAATGAACATGCAGATGCCTCGCGATGCAGAGAAAGCCGTTTATTGGATGAATCTTGGTGAATGGTGTCCGGCATACGGATTCCCCGACGACAAACTGGTACACACTTACTTCCTCTGGAAATGCGCGAAGTATACCGCTAACGCGTCCATCGCACTCGGGAAGACGGAAGAAGCCGTCCGGTTCAATGCCCTGGCGGACGATGTGGCGTCGGCATTCCACAAGGTGTTCTACGATTCTGAGACAAAGTCCTATGGCTACAACAACGGCTCCAATATCTTCGCACTCCACATGGGAGTTCCGGAGGAGCACAAGGCGGATGTTGTAGCATCCCTCAAGAAAGAGATTGAAGAGAATGGAGGGCACCTGAATACAGGAATATTCGGTACCCAGATCTTCTTTGACGTGCTTTGCGACAACGGCCTGCAGGAAATGGCCTACGCCGCGATGTGCAAGAAAGACCAGCCAAGCTACGGCTGGTGGCTGGAGCAGGGTGCAAAGACCATGTGGGAGTACTGGGACGGCAAGAAATCCCGCAACCATCCTATGTTCGGAGGCGGACTTACATGGCTGTATACCCGCATTGCCGGCTTGCAGACCGACCCTGCCGAACCTGGCTATAGGCACATCATAGTCCGTCCTACTCCTATGGGAGATTTGACATGGGCTTCCTACGAGACAGAAACACCTTCGGGCAAGGCTTCCGTGCGTTGGGATATCAAGAAGGGGAAGTTCATCCTCAAGGTCCTGGTGCCGGACGGCTCGCACGCCTCGGTATATCTTCCCGGAAGCGATACTCCAAATGAGGTCGGTCCAGGTAAACATAGATTTACGGCGGCCCTGTAATTGCATTCGATTTGGCATTTCGCCGCTGCCGCGCGGCAATGCCGACCGGGCGACGCCCCCGGCGCACGGCGGCCCTTTGCCGCGCTACCAAGAATGAATTGATAATAGAACAAATGATAGACGAAAACACCATAAACAGGATCGTAGAAAGGCAGAAGGCCTTCTACAAAAGCGGTGCGACACGGAAGCTGAAATTCCGCAAAGAAATGCTCCATAAATTTCGCGACGGCCTGAGGAAATGGGAGCCGGCATTGTTGGAGGCTCTTTGGAAAGACCTACACAAAAGCGCCGAAGAAGCATACATGACCGAAATAGGTCTCGTATACGGTGAAATCGACGATGCCCTCAAGCATCTCGGGAAATGGGCACGCAGGCGCCGGGTATGCTCGCCGCTGACCGTAATGCCTTCCAAGTCGTATATTGTCCGCGAACCTCTCGGAAATACCTTGATCGTGTCGCCCTGGAATTATCCTGTACAGCTGCTGCTAAGCCCTCTGGTCGGCGCAATATCCGCCGGATGCACGGCCGTGCTCAAACCATCGCCCTATGTGCCGACTGTTTCCGATACCCTTCAGAAGTTTGTCGAAGATTGCTTTGACGAGGAGTACATTGCCCTGGTGCAGGGTAACAGGGATGTGAACACCATCCTTTTCGGAACTCGCTGGGATCTGGTATTCTACACCGGCAGCCCTGCTACGGCAAAGGTGCTGGCCGCCGCTCAGGCGCAGTATCTCACCCCTATGGTACTCGAACTCGGAGGCAAAAGCCCTTGCATAGTCGACAAGGACGCGGACATCGAAATCGCCGCCCGCCGCATCGTTTGGGGAAAATGCCTGAACAGCGGGCAGACCTGCATCGCACCGGACTACCTCTTCGTACACGAGCAGATCAAGGACAGGTTCGTGGATGCCTTCAGGAAGGCTCTCGACGGGCTGTATCCCGACGGGACGAAAGACAGTGATTACTATGTCCATCTCGTGCGCGATGCCGCCTTCGACAGGGTTTCTGAGTACTTGAAGGACGGAAAGATACTTGCAGGAGGCCGAACGGACAAAGCGGCGCGCTGGATTGAACCAACCCTTCTTGGAGACGTTGATCCGGAAAGCCCTGTTATGACCAACGAAATATTCGGTCCCATATTCCCGATGATGACTTTCAGCAGCAGGGATGAGGTGGTGGACTTCGTAATATCCAGAGAAAAGCCTTTGGCCTTCTATTATTTCGGAAAGAATGAGGATGCCTGGGAAATGATCGCACGCACGACATCCGGCGGAGCCTGCATCAACGACGTGATCATGCACGTGGCAAACAGCCGGATTCCGTTCGGTGGCGTGGGCAATTCGGGGATGGGGAATTATCACAGCGAACGGAGCTTCCTCGCTTTTACTCACGAACGTTCCGTACTCGCGACTCCTACCTGGATTGATTTGAAATTCAGGTATATGCCCTACAAACTGTTCCCTTTAATCAAAAAAATGCTATAATTGCAGAATGAAAAAGAAGATAATTGCAGCACTCATCGCTCTACTGGTCATAGTTCCGGCATTCGCAGTACTCAGCGAAAGAGACCTGGCTCAGACATTGTCTGTCCTTCGATATGAACTGTCCGGCGCATACAGGAATTCGGAGCGCATGGCACAGCGGATGAAAGGCAGCGGTGAACGTCAGCATGCACGCCTGGTGCGGATGATGCAGCAGAGCAACGAACTGTCTCTGATGCTTTATTCCCAGAAGCAGGATTATACCTTCGACATGACTTATGCCCTGAACGAGGTTTCGCGCCAGTACGACGAGTTTTCTTCCCGCCGCCTGCCTTTCGACGACATAGTCAAGCGTCTGGATATCGACATCGACCGTTACTCCCGATTGATTCATACGCTCAAGAGTCTCCCGCCATCGAGCACCGTCGAGTACCTCGACAGTCTGGGAAACGTGGTAGTCCTGGATGCGAGTGTACATGTGGGCAGGCAT
The DNA here is from genome assembly GCA_946616385.1 of uncultured Bacteroidales bacterium. Lineage (GTDB taxonomy): Bacteria > Bacteroidota > Bacteroidia > Bacteroidales > UBA932 > Cryptobacteroides. The sequence continues at coordinate 10,078 of CAMOIZ010000016.1, forward strand.
AGCGGCCTTGAACGCCGTTTCGAGCAGAGAGAAAACGCTTTCCAGCTGGATTCACTCGGCCAGTCGGACAGGGACAGCTGCATCTTCTATGCGCAGCGGTTGCTGGACATCAGCATCGCTCAGAAGGAAAGGCTTGTGACCGACAGTACCCATTATCAGCAGACTGCTTCGATGCTGAAATCGGCATACGACTACGCTCAGCAGCGTTACAAGAACGTTCAGAACAAGATTTTCATCGAAGGACAAACCGGATATCTGACTCTGCTCAAGTCTTTCAAGCGCTACTGGCGTCAGGCAAGCATGGATGCGAAAGACAAATACAGCCTTAACCAGCATGCCGTCCACAGCCAGTGGAGAGGCCCTATGGTGGTAGGTTTCTCCCTTTTCGTCCTCTTTTATCTGATAGTTTCAGTGGTGGTTAGCGTCGTTGTAGTCAACTTCCTGATCAAGCGTACCCGCATTTTCAAGAGGGAAAGATTCCTCAAAAACAGGTTTACTTCGATACTGATCTCGACTGTGATCATTTTCGCGCTCAGTATCATGCTGGCGAGCGCGTTCTCAACTCAGCACTTCTTCAGCATGGCTTCGAAGATTCTGGTGGAATTCGCCTGGATGCTCGCTGCTATCTTCACCTCGCTGATCATCAGGGTGGATGAGGACAGCGTGCGAAAGGGGATTGGTCTCTATCTGCCTACGCTGCTGATGTGCCTCATTATCATTTCCTTCCGCATCGCATTCATTCCCAACAGCCTGATCAACATCATCTTCCCTCCCATCCTGCTGATTTTCACCGTTTTCCAGGGACTTTCGCTGAAACGTTTCCGTAAAGTGCTGCCGCAGAGCGACATGGTCTTCGGATGGGTCTCGCTGCTGGTCATGGTGATAACGACCGTCATTGCTTTCTACGGCTACGTCCTGCTTGGCGTGCAGCTGCTGATCTGGTGGTTCTTCCAACTGACACTGCTGCAGACCATCTCTGCGGTGTACGACATCCTGAACATGTATTACGACAAGCATATCCGCGACACCAAGCTTCGTTACATCCAGGATCATCCGGACATGCCCCACCGCACCGACGAAGACATGATAGCCGTCACCTGGCCGCATGCATTCATCAAGCAGGCCCTGCTGCCTGTTGCGATCGTGGTTTCGGTGCCTCTCAGCATCTACATGGCCTCTGGCGTATTCGATCTCACCGGTATCTTCAAAGAGTACTTCAGTTATCCTTTCCTCAATGTGGAAGGATATATCAGTTTGTCGTTCTACAAGATAGTGATGGTGCTCGGGCTCTATTTCATCTTCAGGTTCCTGAACTATTTCATGAAGGCCTGGTACCGCCAGTACAAGATACGCAGCATACTCAAGAACAGCAGCGTCAAGGTCCTGAACGAGAATCAGGTAAACTTCACTCTGGCCGCCAATGTGATAGGCATAATCCTGTGGGGTATATACGTGATCTCGCTGTTCATTATACTCAAGATTCCTACTACAGCCGTCAAGGTAATCGGTGCCGGTCTCGCTACCGGTCTCGGTTTTGCCATGAAGGACATCCTGAACAACTTCTTCTACGGAGTTCAGTTGATGTCCGGACGTCTGAGAGTAGGGGACTACGTCGAGTGTGACGGTATCCGCGGGAAGGTGGACAGCATTACCTATCAGACAACCCAGATCGTTGCTGGAGACGGTTCCGTGATGGCTTTCCCCAACAGTACGCTCTTCAACAAGAATTTCAAGAATCTGACCAAGAACCACTCATACGAACTGCTTTCATTCCCTGTCGGGGTGAAATACGGCGTTGATGTGAACGAAGTGCGTCAGATAATCATCGATGCTATCCTGCCTTTACAGAAAAAAGACAAATACGGGCGGGATATTCTCGATCCCAAGTTCGGTGTACAGATCCGTTTCCAGGACTTCGGTGACAACAGTGTAAACCTGTCCGTGGTGCAGTTCGTATCTGTCGAAGAGAAGTTCGCGTATGCGTCTCGTGCCAAGGAGGCAATATACAACGCGCTGAACGAACATGGTATCGAGATACCGTTCCCTCAGCGCGACCTGTATATCAAATCTATGCCTGAAAAAGGGGCTTAGTTGATCTTCTCGTTTGATTCGACCCCCTTGCGGGTATGCCAGCTGCCATAAATCTCGCTGACATTGCCTGCTGTTACGAAATACTCCAGATGCTCTTCTTTCAGGAAATTGAAGAGTCTGGCGTACTCATCCTGGGTCAGCAGCGTCACGACCTCCACCTTTTCTTCCAGGGAATATCCGCCCTGGATATGATAGAGGCTGCAGCCGCGTTCGAGGGTGTTCAGGATAAACCCGCGGATCTTCTCGTAATCCTTGCTGATTATGCAGACGCGCTTGCGCTTGTTGAGAGTGTCGGTGAAATAGTCGACCGCTATGCCGTTGATCCAGGTGCCGATAAGGCCGATGACAACCATGCGGAAAGGATTGATGGCGAATGCGGAGCAGCAGATAAGCGCACCGGCAATGGTGACTGACGCACCGATGTCGAAGTGGAGATACTTGTTTACTATCTTTGCCAGGATGTCGAGTCCTCCGGTAGAAGCGTTGATCCTGAAGAGGATTGCCTGCGAAATACTCAACATCAGTACGAAACAGATCAGGTCCAACCAGGGATCGTTCATTATGGAATTGCCCTCGGAAATCAGTTTTTCAAAAGGAAGGACCTTCTCCCACAGATCCACCAGAGGACCAAGGATAAGGGCCGTGTAGACTGTCTTGATTCCGAATTCCGCACCGATCAGCAGCCATGCCAGGACAAGCAGTAATGCATTGATCAGGAGGATTATGGTAGAAGTCTTGATTGCAAAACCCATATTCCCGAAGACTTCGGAGAGGACTATGGAAAGACCTGAAATGCTGCCGATGATAAGTTTGCTCGGCATCAGGAAATAATACACTGCCGCAGCGCCGAACGACATGCCCAGTGTCATGATCAGCAGTTCTTTCCAGAACTTCAAGGTCGAAAGTGGTTTAAGTAAGTTGGTCATTAGTTTAGTATTTGTTCCCAAATTTCCGAAAATGCTTTGACAAATCAAAATATTACTATAATTTCGTGCACATTTTCAAGCTAAATGAAAAAACTGATCATTTTCTTTTATCTGGCATTCACATGCCTCGGCGGATTTTCGCAGAACAAGGTCGACAAATTGTTCTTCGATATGCGTACCACATTCCATCAGCAGACTGAAGAGGGGGAGTACAGCAGTCAGATCCGCGGCGACTATTTCAATGTGCATGTTCTCGGCAACATCTCCCCGACCATCGATTACCGTATCCGTCATTCGCTGAGCAAGAAAGGCTTCGACGAGAAAAACATGTTCAACGGCACCGATATAATGTATATCAACTGGCGTCCCAACGACCGTTGGAGTTTCCTTTTCGGAAAATATGCCGTCCTTATAGGCGGATACGAGTATGATGCCGCCCCTATCGATGTCTATTACTACAGCAAATTCTGCAACAACATATACCAGGGTTTTACCTTTGGCGGTTCTGCGACCTATCATTTCTCTGACAGTCAGAGTATTGTCGCCCAGATCTGCAATTCTCCGCTATCTCTTGGCAAACCTACGATCTTTGCATACAACCTTGCATGGAACGGCGAGATTCTTCCTTTCTGGAAGACTATCTGGTCGGTCAACATGGTAGAGAACGTCAATCATCATTTCAACAATTACATCTCGCTGGGAAACCACTTCGAAATGGGAGATGCCATGCTCGACATCGATGTGATGAACCGCAGCGGTTTCGGGCAGAAGAAGTATCTCTTCAGCGACATGACCCTGATTTCAAAGTTCATCTGGAGTGTCGGTGCATGGAATATCTGCGCGAAAGCAGGATATGAATGGAATGATGCTTCCAATGTCGATTCCGAGGGAGTCGCTTACGATACCGTAATAGCTCCCGGTACGGAGTATATCTATGCCGGTTGCGGCTTGGAATGGTTCCCTCTTGGCAGGGATAACGTCCGCCTGCATGCCGTTTATTATCGTGATACCGACCATGACAGGAACAACTTCGAACTTGGCCTGACCTGGCACGTAAACGTTATCGGCAAGAAATACTGAGCATTTAAATCACGCCCAGCAGGAAGGTCCACACAAGAAAGCGGAGCGTCCTGCCGATGAGAAACAGAAGGGCGGTGAGCCAGGGATTGGTCTTGTAGAATCCCAGTGCGATGGAGAAGACGTCTCCGACTAGAGGAAGCCAGCTGACCAGGGCCAGCCAGATGCCGTATTTGTCGATATAGGCTTTCTGCTTTTCCAGTTTTCCGCGGTCAACCTTGAAAAGTTTCTCTATCCAATCCCATCGGCCTATCCATCCGAAACCGTAGGTGGTAAGGTTGCCCAACCAGTTCCCCGCCACGGCCACGGCAAGGCAGACCCAGGGATTGGATGTCG
>CAMOIZ010000017.1 GCA_946616385.1 uncultured Bacteroidales bacterium
TGTCTTCTATGGTTTCGAGAGTGAACTTGTAGGCGGTATTGTTCCAGCGGCTGAACGACTCCACATACACGAACTGCCCGGGAGCTATCTGGTAGTGGACGTTTCGGAACTTGATGGTCTTGTTCTTGATATACTTCTCCTCGAAAGCCGTCCTGGTGACGTTCGAACGGGGAATGACATACAGATTGAGCCCCAGCGAAAGCGCTGCGATCAGTATGGAGCAGGCGATGTATGGCACGAGAATGCGCGAATAGCTCACCCCTCCCGAAAGCATGGCGATGAACTCCGAGTTGGCGGCCATCCTGGAAGTGAAGAAAATGACCGTAATGAACACGAACAGAGGGCTGAACATGTTCACGAAATAAGGGATGAAATTCACATAGTAGTCGAATACTATGGCCTTGATGGGCGCCTCGTTCTTTACGAAATAATCCACCTTTTCGGAGATGTCGAAGATTATGACGATGCCGATGATGAGCAGCAACGCCATGAAGAAGGTGGTGATGAACTTCTTGGATATGTAAAGATCGAGTTTCCTCATAATCTGCGGGTTATTCTGGCCACGGCATCCTCTTTCCATTTCGCGAAATCGCCGGCCTCTATGTGCATGCGCGCCTGACGCACGAGATCAAGGTAGAAGGCGAGATTGTGCTCGCTGGCAATCATGGCTGCGAACATCTCTCCGGAAACGAAAAGATGCCTCAGGTATGCCCTGCTGTAAGTGTGGTCTGCAAAAGAAGTGCCGTCCGGGTCGAGCGGACCGAAATCGTCTTTCCACTTCTCGTTGCGCATGTTCATGATTCCGTTCCAGGTGAAGAGCATTCCGTTGCGGCCGTTGCGCGTGGGCATCACGCAGTCGAACATGTCGACTCCGCGCTCTATTCCCTCAAGGATGTTCGCGGGAGTTCCCACTCCCATCAGGTAGCGCGGGCGGTCGTCCGGAAGCAAAGGGCAGACCAGTTCCAGCATCTCGTACATCTTTTCCGTAGGTTCTCCCACCGCGAGGCCTCCGATGGCATAGCCGTCGGCATCGAACTGCACGGCATGGTCGACCGCTTCCTTGCGAAGATCCGGATACACGCAGCCCTGCACTATGGGGAAGAAGCACTGGTCATAGCCGTAAAGGGCTTCGGTCTCCCGGAATCGCTTCGCATAGCGCTCCAGCCAGTTCTTCGTGAGATTCAAGCTCTTGCGGGCGTATGAATGGTCGGCGTCTCCGGGGCAGCATTCGTCGAGGGCCATGCAAATGTCGGCGCCGATTATGCGCTGGGTATCCACATTGTTCTCGGGCGTGAATGTATGCCTGGAACCGTCGATGTGGCTGCGGAAAGTGCAACCCTCCGGGGTAAGCTTGCGGATGGGGCTCAGGCTGAACACCTGGAATCCGCCGCTGTCGGTGAGGATGGGACGGTCCCAGTTCTCGAACTTGTGCAGGCCTCCTGCCGCCCGGAGGATGTCCAGCCCGGGCCGTAGGTAAAGGTGATAAGTGTTGCCGAGTATGATTTCGGCCTTTATATCTTCTTTGAGATCCCTGTGATACACCCCTTTCACCGAACCTACCGTACCGACAGGCATGAAAATGGGGGTATGGATGTCGCCGTGGCCGGTATGGAGAACTCCGCAGCGGGCGCGAGATCCGGGGTCTGAATGTATCTTTTCAAATTTCATCCTTCAAAGATAATCAAAATAGAAGATTTTCTGCTAAATTTGTTAGTTGAACATTCAAACCACGCAATAATGAAAAACAAACAACTGACCATCAGGCTCATCCTGATGAACTTCCTCCAGTATGCAGCCTGGGGCGCATATCTCACCTCTCTCGGAAGATATCTCGGAAATGTCGGTCTGGGTCCCCAGATCAAATGGTTCTTCGCCATGCAGGGCATCGTTTCCATATTCATGCCCACCCTCATGGGAATAGTGGCCGACCGCTATATCCAGGCGCAGAAGACGCTTTCGCTCTGCCACGGACTGGCAGGCATTTTCATGATTGCGGCAGGCGTCTACTGCCTGAACGCAGGTTCCGTGATAGAATTTGCGCCGCTGTTTGTGCTCTACAGCCTGAGCGTGGCCTTCTACATGCCCACAATCGCAATCTCCAACTCCGTCGCATATAACGCACTCGGCAAGGCGGGCATGGATCCCGTCAAGGACTTCCCTCCCATCCGCGTGTTCGGAACGATAGGTTTCATCTGCAGCATGCTGCTCACCAACTTCCTCAAGATAGGCGGAGTCGCCCTGCAGGACAGCTACACCCAGCTGATTTCTTCCGGTATTATCTCGCTTGTGCTCTGTGCATACGCCCTCACGATGCCCGCATGCGAAACCAACCGCGGAGAAAGCAAGAGCCTCGCGGAAGCCTTCGGTCTCAAGGCATTCAGTCTGTTCAAGGACGGCCAGTTTGCCATCTTCTTTATATTCAGCATGCTGCTTGGAGCATCCCTGCAGATCACCAATGGCTACGCGAACACCTTCCTCGGATCGTTTGCAGCTGATCCTTCCCTTGCCAACTCATTCGCAGTCAAGAACTCCAACGCCCTGATCGCCATAAGCCAGGCCTCCGAGACGCTCTGCATCCTGCTGATTCCTTTCTGCATGAAGAAATTCGGCATCAAGAAAGTGATGCTCATCGCCATGTTCGCCTGGGTATTCCGCTTCGGATTCTTCGGGCTCGGCAATCCTTCAATGCCGGGAGTGCTGCTGTTCGTGCTGAGCTGCATAGTTTACGGCGTAGCTTTCGACTTCTTCAATATCTCCGGTTCGCTCTATGTCAACGAAAACACCACCCCGGACATCCGTTCCAGCGCCCAGGGGGTGTTCATGCTTATGACCAACGGCCTCGGTGCAACTATCGGCACCCTTGCTGCCGGCAAGGTAGTGGAGGCCTGCGACGTGTTCAACACTCCTGCCAACTGGGCTGACGCCTGGTATATCTTCGCGGCTTATGCCTGCGTGGTAGGCGTGCTCTTCGCAATCCTTTTCAAGGATCCTCAGAAGAAGATCAGCGCCACGGCGGAGTAAACTCTCCGTTCGTTATCCAGTCGCCACCGGGATAATAATCGAAAACCGCCTTCGTGGATACGCTCCACAAGTGTACAGGCAGCTCTCCTTTGGCAGAAACCCGCCCATTCGCATCCGCAATGTATACTCCGGACGAGACGTAAGGGCAATAAAGGTAAAGCCAGATGTTCGAGCTGCCTGTTCCGCCGAAGGCAGGGGAAGCGTAGTATGTTTTTGGAGAGTGGCTGTCTTCACTTTCCGAAGCCCAGGTAGCCGAGTTCGCCATAGCCGACGACAAAGAGATGTTCCGTGTCGTTCCGTCAAGGTGCGCAGAAGGGTCGAACATATCCCAGAGGTCTCCCGAATAGCTGATTACGTATGCCTTTCGGCCACGGTCGGTAAAATATGCGGTGCCATCGGATTCCAGAAACATCCTTGGGCCTCCTACCATTCCGGGTTGATCGCCGCTTTTGCAGTCTGTGCTGCTTATGGACGAATTCGCGTCATGTTCCCTGAAAATCAGCAAGGAGTATACTTCCATTCCGGTATTACCCATGTTCACATTGCCCCACGAGTCGAATCCAATCTGATAAAAACCGTATTCCAGGCCGGCAGGGATGTATTTTGATGAGGAATAAGTCCCCACGCTCACTCTCACGTAATCGCCGCTCCATTTGTTGACACATCCTATGTAAACCGGAATGTCGGCGCCGTAAAGCGTCTGGGTTACGCTCGAGCCGAAATTCCACCTCAGCCCGTCGGAAAGCAGAGTAGCGTAGCTGTCTGCCTGATTGCCTGCATATATCGCATCGCCGCCATACCAGCTCGACCATTTCCCTTCGGCCCAATCGGCAGCGAAGCCTGAAGGAAGGGCGACTCCCCTTCTTTCTATCGTGATGTTCCTCCCGTCCAGGGCCTGTACGGCCGCTTTCGGATAAGGCACTTCGCTGGTATTGATGACATCGCCATAATATGCCGACGAAGCGAAACGCCCCACCAATGCATTCGAAACATTTGCATTGAACTCGCAGCTGATTCCGCAATTCAGCGTAAGCTTGAAAGGGAAACGCTTTCCGACCGCCTCCTGCCAATTGTGCTCCACCATGTTCCGGTGCCAGACCAGGGAGCTCACATACATCTGCATGGCATCCTGGTCGACGCTCATGAAGTCTGAAGCATAAAGGCCATCGACAGGGTCGGTTTCAGAGATGGAAGCCACAGAATACAGGCTGCTGAACAATTCGTCCGACGCCCGGTGCTCATGGCAGTACGACAGCCCGGAGAGCATGATTCCTGCTTCCGTACCCGTCACGTCCAGATTTGCGACAGAGGCATTTATAGTAGGGTAAACGGAATTCAGCGGCACACTGGCCATCCTGCTTCCATCGGCATCGAAGGCATACAGGGTGCCGGATCCGCTTCGTTCCGGGACTACCGTAACGCCTGTGCAAAGTCCTCCGGAAAGTACCTTACCCTCAAGGCGGAAAACTCCGTCGGAGTTCACCCCGGGGGTATCGGCAAGCGAAAACGTCACCCTTCCTGGATCGAGGTTTCCGTTCAGCAGATTCACTTCGTTCACCGTTCCTGCCAGCATGGCGTCCGGGACCTCGAAACGGAAGTCTTCTTTTCTCCAGTAATGCTCTGCGCCATCGTTCGACAGCACTATCCTGCAATGATAACTGCATCCGCCCTGCAAACCTATACGGGCGCCGTCATTTGCATAGAAACGGCAGAAGAAACTGCCTTCGCCGGCATTTCCGAGCGGATCCGTTTTCACCTGCATCTCCAGATAGGTGGAGTATTCGGTGTCTGAAACCGGACGGTCGCTATAGGCCATATCGGTATAATTGGGCAGGCTGTAGAGTTTTACGATGCCACCCGAATACAAGGTGGAAATGTCGGAGCTGCTCAGATAATCCCCGTTTGAAAGGGGCGTGGATGCATCCGCCTTGAAGGAGCGCATGCTTGCATACGCATCGGATGGCTGAATCGAGAACTGCCCCGGGCAATTGCACAGCCGCGCACCTCCGATGCGCACATTCCCGCCAAGCACGCCTCCCGCCGACCGAAGTGCGGAAGACAGTTCCACCGACAAACTGATCCTGCTGAATACCCTGAAGAGAGTTATGTGACTCTCCATTCCGGTAGCATTCAGGCTCAGGGCGCCCTCCCCCGCCATCAGGACTCTTCCGGAGCCGCCGATGGCAAAAGGATAGGAGGTCCTCGTATTCCAGTCGGACGGAGCCGTCAGGGCCCTGCCGGCATTGCCTACCAGCACAAGACGGCTGTGCCCGCCCGCCGAAGTCTCGAAACCGACGCTCCCGGACCCGCTGATCGACAGGTCGTCGAAATAATGGCTTTCTTTCAGTTCTCCGGACGACGAATACACCCAGATATTCAGATCCTTCAACTTGTTCTCGTCATAGGTCAGAGAACTCTTCGCTCCGCCTTCGGCATCTATCGTTACGGACAGTTTTGCCCTGGACTGCTCTCCACGCATGACGGGTTCCCTCCTGCAGGAAGCGCAGATCAACGCCGACACTGCGAGGAACGCTATCAGATTCTTACTCTTCATTCTGTAATCGATTAATACATAACACATTCTTTTTCAACAGTTTCCCACTCGAGCACGTTCACACTGAAATCGACGGAGCTCCGGCTGACGGGCACGTCGGGTGAGGCGGAGCCCCAACTCAGCAGTTCTACCACCTCGGCCCTATACTCTTTATTGCACTCCATTGCCGGAAGGGGAATCGGATAGTAGTTCTTCTCGCCTCCTATAGACAGTTCCAGCACCAGCATGGTTTCCTCCAGGGGATTCGGGCAGCAGTAGAATTCAAGGTCCAGGGATAATGCGGAAGGGCTTTCCAAAAGAACGTCCGGACCGCAATCCAGCAGGTCGGCGACCGGGGCGGGAAGGGCGGCATCCCTGGCTCCGGGATTGAAGACGACTTCCGAAGAAGGCTCCGTGGAAAGAGGTACGCTGCCGCACGCATTGATAAGATATACCCTGTCGAGCACCACAGGTGCCGAGTGCAGGTAATCCGCCCCTACGAACGACGGCACCAAACTGCCCAGTGAGACTTTGCAGACAAGACGATCCAGCACCACATGCACTGCCTCCGGGCCGTCGAAACGCCGTTCTCCCCTTCCCATCATCACAAGGCCGCTCCGGCTGTTCATGGCAAGGCCTACCTTAGTATCGGCAAAGTCCCGCTCTCCGGCGACAGCACCCGTCAGCGATTCGGGAGCATTGGCAATCAGGTAGAAACTCAGCATCTCCCCTTTCAGCAGGCTTGCAGTAAGAGAGGACCCTTGCTCGCGAACACAGATATCCAGACTGCCGTCGGAACGGAATACGCAGAGTGTCAGCGAGTTGATATCGCTTTCCGATTTCAGTTCCAACGCTCCGAACGACACCTCAACCCTTTCGGACGGAGTTTCCGCCGGCATCTCGGAATCACATGCCATGAAGAGCAGCATACCGCCTCCCAGAAGCATTTTTCTGACAATTCTTCTCATATCTTCTCATTTATTCACTCACAGTTCCTTCACCTCCCGCTTCCCATGAGGCAATTCCAAATAGTACGTCCAGCTGGAGATCCCTGTCGTCCGGCAGTATCTTTATATGCAGTTCACAGTCTGCTCCCATGGGCAGAGTCGCGTCCGCTTCGAAACTCCGGTCGTCTACTACCTGGTTCCCTTCGGCGTCGATCGCCTGGATGTGCAGTTTCAGCTTGTGGGAACCAGCAAAGGCATAATACGAAGTTTCGAAAGAGTCGCCTCCGCGCCACAATCCGAGCAGGCGATCCGTCAGAAGGGTGTGATCGGCAGATGCCCTGTAATCGTAGGAGTCCCTGTTGAACAAGCTGCCTTCCGAGGCAGAAAACACATAATTCTGTTCGTCGGCATCGCTGACAGTAAGGGACAGCAGCCGGATGTCGGCGAAATCCAGTTCCCTCCGCTCCGCCCAGCTGCGGTATTCCGACAGATCGAAACTGACACGACCGATACGCGCACCCGTGTGCACAAAGTTCAGGGGGATACCCCGGATCTTGCCTTGCCTGAGGTTTCTGGCTACCAACCAGTCGACGTTGTGACCCGGGTTCTTGAGCACCAGCAGGGCGCTGGTGCCCGAACTGTAAAGGACCATCGACACTCCGAATTCCACATCCTCCTCACTCACGGGAACCTTTTCATTGTAGGCCGCAGCATAGAAGGAGCAAACCTTGCCCTCCGGCCAGTACACCCTGGCAGCATCGGCAGGAAGATAGACGTCCGCAGAGCCGGGAGCGGGCATCGCCACGCCCCCGAATTCCCCGCTCCAGTTACCCGTAACATGATCGTAGGTCAGATAATGGAATTCAGGCAATCTGGCATCGTCTGCCGAAGATCCTGCCTTGGTGCGTCCGAATTCGAACGGCACGGGATCGGCAGACAGAACAGGTCCGTCCGGCTCCGCCGTGCAGGAGCACAGTATCAATAATGCAACAGGAAGCCTTTTCATACCGCTACGACATGGTCACAGTCACATCCGTCGCATCCCAGTCCAGGACATTCACGCTGAAGTCGATGGGCACGGCCGGATCGTTGGAAAGAGTTATGTTTATGTTGGTGATCTTTCCCTCCTGCAGTTCAACTTCGCTGTTGAGGGTGAACGTGCTGGAGTAGTCCCCCTTCCCGAAAGTCGCCCTGACCGAAATGGGATAAGTTCCCGGAATCACGTATATGTCGTTCGCACCTATATGCACCGGGAAATAGCCGGCCGCCCTGGTATAGATCCAGTCTCCTGTCTTGATCTTGTACTGGCCCTCCACCCATACGTCGGACATGGTCACGGAAATGTCCGTCAGGGTGTATCCCTTGTCGGACGCCACGGTAATGTCGCCGATGCGGGTGAGGATATGTTTCATGACAATGGTGTTGGTTTGGTTGAAAGTGCCGCTGGGGATGTATCCCGCAAGCATGTCGGACACGCACCTGACGTTCAGCTTGGCCACGCCGTCCTCCATCACGATGTTGTTGATTTCGAGTTCGCCGTTGGTGGCATAAAAAGTATAATGCGGATCGGTCAGGGGCCAGTACATCCCGGTAGAGTAATTCCCTTCGGCATTCTTGCGGGCCTCCCTCACCCATTCCGTGGTGGTTCCGCCGTCGGTTGCCGCCATCACATGAATTTTGGGCAGGTTGGCATTGGTTATCGCGGTGACCTTGGTATTCTCCGCTCCTTTGACGCCGAAAACGATCTCCCGTCCGGCTTCTTCTTCAACATATTCCTTGTTGCAGGCTGCTGCAAGAAGGAGTGTCATCAATAAATATATCTTCCTTTTCATTTTCTATAGTATTATTTTCAACGTTTCGGACACTTCCCAGTCGGCAATCTCTATGGTGAAAGCGGACTCCGACAGGTCTATTCCTATTTCTATGTCTTTCAGGTCCTGCGAGCTCCAGTCGTAACCAGCCTTCATCAGCATGGCTCCAAGGCTCTGGACGGTCAGCACGGAACCGTCATCCTTATGCGAGATCTCGAGTTCGAGAGAGTCGTCGAGCTGGCGGGGGATCCTTGCCCTGAACACCGGTCCCGCTTCTTCGGGAGGCCTGTAATCGAACTCTCCCCTGTGCGGCCGGCCTCCCGGCAGCTCGAATCCGTCCACCTTGCCGCGGATGCGGAAACAGAACGGATACTCCCCCTCGACTTCGCCTTTCACCTTGAGAGTCACGGTCGCGAAATCCTTGTTCAGCGGCAGTCCCGCCTCTCCCTCTTCTCCGGCGATGAAAACCCTTCCGTGGCCGGAGTAGATGCTGTCGCAGCAGAAGCCCATCGGGATAGCCAGCACGGGGCCGGTCCGTGCCATCTCGTCCACCCCGCAGAAAACGTCGAGATACACGTTCTCGTTCCGCGGGATCTCCAACACGAGATCGCCCCTGCTGGTGAAACTGGAATAGTCTTTCTGTCCGAATTCTACACTGTTTTCTTCGTCTGTGGCCACATTGCAGGTAAGATCCCCGCTGCAGCCTTCGGCAACATGTCCGTCGGAATAGAGCACGCACCATGCAGGGCAGAAGGTCCTGTCTTCCTTCACGGTGCAAGCCGCGGCGGCAATGGCGAAGATGAGTAATCCGGAAACAGCTGACGGTCTCATATCACATACTTTCCGGTCTCGGTTTCAAGAGGCACTACGGTCCAGGGATTGACCTCGATCGAGAACTCGCAGGAAGCCAGCTCGGTTTTCTTTTCGGGATCCGACGATCCGGGACGGGTGATCACCAGATTCGCGATATCGTAGGAAGTATTGCTCTCCAGAGTTCCGAGAGGAATGACGTAGTAGACGGTTTTTCCGTTCAGGGCGGCTTTCACCACGAGTTTGGTATTACGGACGGTAAAGGGCTTCTCTTCGCTGTCGGTATCGATTGGATTTGGCATGGTATAGAGGCTGAAGGACGCATCATCCATCTGCTTTTCTGCCTCATTGGCGAGGTTCACGCCCACCGGCCTGTAGTACCATTTGTCGTAAGCTGCATCCTGCACGCCGAGTTTGTTGGCGAAATCGTCCGCCGCAGGCACGAAACCGCTGCCATAAAGACCAGAAGTCACTCCGTTCGAAAGATATACGGCGTCGATGCTGAAAGACTGCCCGGCAAGAGCCGAAGATTCGAAATCGCGGCTGATCTTGAGCACGCGCACCCTCGAAACCATGCGGCTGACCTTCACAGTGATGTTGTTGACACCTGCCACGAGGGCATTTGCCGTTGCCTCGCTGCGAATTACGGAGCCGGTCATGCAGAAATTGCCGGGGTTCCCGGAAGCGTCTTTCTGCGCAGCGAGCGTCGCTCCCAACGAAAGCAGCGATGCCTTGTCGGAGACAGCCGCGAGCACGTCCGCGTCCTGTTCGCTGTTCACCAGCACATAGATCTCCCTGTCACCGGTAGTGGCGTTCAGGTCATAGGGGGCGGATGCAAATCGGGCATAGGCATCAAGCCGGCCGTCGTATTCGCCACCTTTGAAGAAGACGAAAACATCCACGCTGTTGATGGCGTTTTCGGAGTCGGTTCCGGCCACGGTCGCCTTGGTGGCGGTATTGCCGGAGATGGACAGGGAAATCCGGGCGGGGCCCGTCAAAGCTTCGGTGAAAACACTTTCGCCGCTTTTCTCGCAAGATGCGGCAAGGGAAACTGCGGCTGCGAAAGCCGCGAATGCAAACAACTTTTTCATTGATCGTAAAGATTTAAATTATAACGTTTTACAAGACTTGCTATTTCCGGGTCGAGACTCCCCCGAAAAATGAAACTGCGGTCGGCGTTGCAGGCATTCAGGTAATGCTGCACCGCATTCCTGTCGTCGCCGAAACGGGAATAGACCACGGCCATCATATAATCTGTCTGGGGTGTCGGCTCGAGTTTGCTCAGGATGTCCATCGCATTATGGTTTTTTCCCAACGACACAAAAGCGATGGCGGTATTGTAGTCGCGGTAAGGAATCAGGATCTCGAGGGCGCGTTCATAGTCCCTGTCCTGTATCGCCTGCACTCCGCGCCGGTAGAGCGTGTCCGGAATCGTGGTGTGGACGGTATCTTTCACCTGCCCCTTGCGGTGCAGATGGAAATCGAAGCGCACCATCCTCAGGCGCGGATAGAGATTCTTACGCAGATACTGGTAGGATGCCAGGCCATGCAGCGCCCTTTCGCGGGCGTCCGCTCCCCCGACGCGCAGGTTCCGTTCATAAAGTTCTTTGTCGCGCGGAGAGATAATCGTGTCATTTTCAACCAGATACGTAAGCAGCCTCCAGTTTTCGCCGCCTCCTCGCGAGACGAAGTTCACCTTCGGGATGTCGCCGGCTATGCAGAGACTGTCGACAAGGAAAGTGGTGTAGCTCGAGAAGAAGTCCGCAGCGGCGCCGGCGCGGCGCAAGGCGAGCGACTCGTTCGACGCCGAAGCGCCTTCCGGCGACGCGAAGGCAGTGATCACGACGGAATCGAGGTCGAATTTGTCGTCTTCGATTATATCGCGGATATTACCTTTTATACGTCCCATCTCACTGGCGTTCATGCCGATTTCTTCCCTTATTTCCGACTTGCCTGCACCGAACTCGATATAACACGAGGTGTTGGCCTCAACGCGCCTGGAAGTCACTTTGGTGAGATAACGCTCACGAGTGTCGGCGAAAGTGGAAAGGGAACTGATGTAGAAGGTGAGCATTCCGGGGCTAGGCAGCGAACACAGCTGCCTGTCTTCCTCGTACACCCCTCCCTGCAGCTCTATTTCCACCTTGCGCAGGAAAGGCCTGGTGTCGATGGTCTGCACATAGCTGTAGGTGATGTCGCCGGCATCGGAGACCACCACTGTATCGAGCCTGAGGGCATCGGTGCGAATTGGGGCCTTCACATAACGTCGGAACATCCTCTCCTTGCGGCCGGCCTTGCGGGCATTCATGCGCTTGCGGAAGTGATCGGTATAATGTTCCACCGCTTCCCGGCCCGTAATGCCGAAGGCAGAGGTCCACTGTTCGTCGCTCACGCGGGTGCTGTCGTCGCGGAATGCATAGAGCCCGGGAAGATTCCGCTTCAGGAAGAGTTCCAGGCTGCGGGTATCCACGAACAGCGTGGAGTCGGTGACAATGCCGGCGATGAATCGCTCGTAACGTTCGTATCCGCGCAGCTGGGCAGCCCTGTACTGGGAACCGGTGATATACACGGGATCCAGGGAGACATCCTCTCCCATGATGTGCATCAGAGGAGAAAGACGGAGCTGCCAGCGGCTGTCGGTGAGGTCGGAAGGGATGCTGATGTCGAAACGCAGGTCGACCTTCCCCATCCTCTCCGCCACGTTGCGGAAGCTCCCGACCACCACGGACGGTACGATCACGTCGCTCGCCACCATGTCACCGTTCTCATCGCGCACCGCCTTCATTATTATAAGGTCGCGGCCATCGGCATCCTTCACCATCAGGGTGTCGTTCAGGATGTCGTCGACCGGGATGTCCGGAGTACGGGCGTCTTCGGCCAAGGCCAGACCCGGGACATAAGCCCCGGACCTGACCGACTCCACCTTGCGGGCCGGCCCGCAAGCACACAGGCCGGCACACAAGATGAAAGTCATCAGCCTACATTTCGCACACAAGCACATCTTCGTCCTCGATAATCGCCACTTTCTGTGCTGCAATCTCGGTGGAGTTATGCTCCAGTCCGTCGGCGCCTGTGAACTTGGTATAACGCAGGCGTCCAACCACTCCCACCTTGTCGCCTTTGGACAGCCGTCCGAGGCAGGTGATGTACTTTCCCTCCCACGCGTTTACATTGTGCCATTGGGTTTCGATTACGGCGGCGCCGTTCCTGTCGTTAAATGCGAGGCTGGTGGCAACCGTGAAGCGCGCCACCTTCTTCCCTCCGACCTCCTGGAGAGTAACGTTCCCCACGAAGCCGCGCAGTTCAATTCTGTTGATTTGTTCCATAATCTTTGGTTTTTTGGTCTGCTGCAAAGGAAAGACACGGGAGCAGAACCGCCAAAGAATCAACGAAAACAATTGCCTTTATGCAGATTTCTGATGACGATTGCGTGTTTTTTGGGCACCATAAGATTTATTTTACAGCCCATTAAAAAAATTTTTCATTTAAGTTTTCGTCATTTCTTTGGAGTTTCCGGAAACACTCCCCACATTCGCGCGCTAAAACGAATGCTTATGCAAGACTCTTACGAAGAAAAACTCTGCCTCAACTGCGGAACTCCGATAAAGGGCCGCACCGACAAACTGTTCTGCTGCAGCCGCTGCAAGAATGAATGGCACAACCGCCTTACCGGCGAGCAGAGGCGCCGGCGCGAACGCGTTTTCAATACGCTGTGGAAAAACTACAAGATCCTGGAACTGGTAATGGAAAGCGGCGATCCCCTTCCGGAAATCCATGCCCTGACCGACCTTGGCTTCAGGCCGGAATATGTCACCGGATTCTGCCGCAGAAGGGGCGGACGCGACGAATACCGCTGCTTCGACATCAGCTATAATAAAACGGAAGCCCGCCTGTACAACATCAGGCGGGCTCCGGAAATCGGGTAACTCCGAACGTGTCTATTCCACGTCGGGAACGTCGGTAGTGATCACGTCTTTCACGAAAGTATCGTAATCCTCTTCGCTGATCATGTTGCAGGTGCCGTTGATCTGCGCACCCATCTCGACCTGCAGGCGGCGTACGTGGATGTTTCCGTTCACGCTCGCGGTTCCCTTGAGGGAGAAGGTATCCTTGACGTAGATGTCTCCTTCAATCTTGCCCCAGAAATCCACGTTGTTGCAAGCGAGGGTGCCGGTGATCTCGGCTTCTTCGCCCACGACTACACGGCCTTTGGAGTAGACTTTTCCCTGCACCGAACCATCGACACGGATGTCGGCTACGGACGACATCTCGCCCTTCACCACGGTGCCCGCCGAGATGTGGCTGACGTTGTTTGCATCTACCACCTGTGCTGTAGGTTTGCTGTTGATATTCATATTCTCATCAAGTTGTTATCAGTTAAACAATGCCTTTTCCGTGGCAGTTCTTGTATTTCTTGCCGCTGCCGCAAGGGCAAGGGTCGTTGCGTCCGATCTTCTTGTCGACACGCACGGGAGTATTCGCTTTCTGCTCACCGTTAGTGGTGAGGTCGCGGCGTCCGGCCTGCAGGGTACTCATATCCTGCCTCGGGCGCATTGCAGGGCGGTTGCCAGCCTCGGATGCGTCACGCAGAGGCACGAAAGCACGGAGCAGGAAGCTCAGCACGTCCTGGTTGAGCGATTCGAGCATCTGGGCGAAGAGGTTGTAGCTCTCGAGCTTGTACACCACGATAGGATCCTTCTGCTCGTAGGAAGCGTTCTGAACGCTCTGCTTGAGGTCGTCCATGTCGCGAAGGTGCTGTTTCCAGTGCTCGTCGATCTGGTAGAGTATGATATTCTTGCTGAGCGTCTTTCCCACCTCGCGGCCCTCGCTGTTGTAGGCCTTCTCGAGATTCACGCTCACGGTCATGGTCTTGCGGCCGTCGGAAATCGGGATGGCGATGTTCTGATACATGCTGCCCTGCTTCTCATAGACGGTCTTGATGATGGGAGAAAGCTTCTCCACCAGGACGTCCATACGGCGGGCGTAGACCTCATGCATGTGCTTGATGAGGGCGTTTACCAGCTCGTCTTCCTTGGCATGGGAGTAGAACTCCGCATCAAATCCGGAATCTATCGACAGCTTGGCCATGAGCGTCTCCTGGAAAGCGTCGAAGTCCATTCCCTTGCACTGGTCTATGAGCAGGGATGCGGTGTCTATCATCATGTTGCTGAGGTCGAT
>CAMOIZ010000018.1 GCA_946616385.1 uncultured Bacteroidales bacterium
GGAGCACGTCCTTCACGTCGCCTGCGAGCACACCGCCCTGGATGGAGGCGCCGATTGCCACGACCTCGTCGGGATTGACGCTCTTGTTGGGCTCCTTGCCGAAGAACTGTTTCACGAGTTCCTGGATCTTGGGGATACGGGTGGATCCGCCTACGAGCAGGACTTCGTCGATGTCGGAGGTGCTCAGGTGAGCATCCTGCAGGGCCTTGCGGCAAGGCTCGATGCTGCGCTGGAACAGATTGTCGCAGAGGGCTTCGAACTTGGCGCGGGTAAGGCTCTTCACGAGGTGACGGGGAACGCCGTCGACTGCGGTGATGTAAGGCAGGTTGATTTCGGTGCTGGTCTGGTTCGAGAGTTCGATCTTGGCCTTCTCGGCAGCCTCTTTGAGACGCTGGAGAGCCATAGGATCTTTCTTGAGGTCGATTCCGCTGTTTTCAGATGCGAATTCGCTTGCGAGCCAGTCGATGATGACCTGGTCGAAATCGTCGCCGCCGAGATGGGTGTCGCCGTTGGTGGATTTCACCTCGAACACGCCGTCGCCGAGTTCCAGGATGGAGATATCGAAGGTGCCGCCGCCGAGGTCGTACACAGCGACCTTCATGTTCTTGTTCTTCTTGTCGAGTCCGTATGCAAGGGCTGCGGCGGTAGGCTCGTTGATGATACGCTTGACGTCGAGGCCGGCGATCTTGCCGGCTTCCTTGGTTGCCTGCCTCTGGGAATCAGAGAAGTATGCAGGAACTGTGATGACAGCTTCGGTGACAGGCTGACGGAGATAATCCTCGGCAGTCTTCTTCATCTTCTGGAGGATGATTGCGCTGATCTCCTGGGGAGAGTAGAGACGCCCGTTGATGTCGACGCGGGGGGTGTTGTTGTCGCCCTTTACTACGCTGTAAGGCACACGTGCGGTCTCACGGCCTACCTGGTCGTAGGTTTCGCCCATGAAACGCTTGATGCTGAACACCGTATTCTTAGGATTGGTGATGGCCTGACGCTTTGCAGGGTTGCCGACTTTGCGTTCACCGTCGTCGGTGAAAGCCACAACCGAAGGGGTGGTGCGCTGACCTTCGTTATTGATGATCACGGTAGGCTGGTTGCCTTCCATTACGGCCACGCAACTGTTCGTGGTTCCGAGGTCGATTCCGATAATTTTTCCCATAATATTTAACTCCTATTTTTATATTTTCTGTTATAATGTCACTTCTGCGTGACGCTTTTCTTATTATCGAAAGCTGTGCCACCGGAGTATTTCTGACAAATTGTCATTATCTTTGCGCCATGGATCAACAGGACATAGCCTCCCGGATAGTCTACGAAGACAATCACCTCCTCGTTTTCGACAAGAAGGCCGGCGAAATAGTGCAAGGCGACAAAACCGGAGACGAACCCCTCAGCGAAACGCTCAAGGCGTTCATCAAACAGAGGGATTCCAAACCAGGTAACGTGTTTCTCGGCGTGCCTCACAGGCTCGACAGGCCTGTCTGCGGGCTATGCGTATTTGCCAAGACTTCCAAGGCGCTGGAAAGGCTGAACGCGATGTTCCGCGACGGCCAGGTGCACAAGAAGTATCTCGCCCTGTGCTGTGCCGCGCCTGCTGAACCGGAAGGCCTGCTGGAAGACTGGATGGAGCGAAACGAGCGCCTCAACAAGAGTTTCATCACCCGCAAGCCAGGCCCGCAGGCAAAACTGGCGAAACTGCGTTACCGCCACGTAGCCGACACTGAGAGATATCACCTTCTGGAAGTCGAACTTCTGACAGGCAGGCATCATCAGATACGTTGCCAACTCTCCCACATGGGATGCCCGATAAAGGGCGACCTCAAGTACGGAGCCCCGCGTTCAAACCCCGACGGAGGAATCTGCCTGCAGGCACACAGCATCAGTTTCGTACATCCTGTGAAGAAGGTAGAGTTATCTTTTGAGGCAGCTTTACCACAAGGCTGGAAGGTGCCGGCGGATCTGGCCTGGGATTCTTGAGCCTAAGCCGCAAGAGCATGTCGGACGGATTTTCGTCCATGAACATTTTGAACGCCATGTTGTAGGTCACCTGCGAGTGGAATCCCGACATGAATGCGATCTCTATTATCTTGAGCCAGGGATCTTCTTTCATCAGTTCCACCGAATAAAGGATCCTGTGCCAGTTGATGTACTGACGAAAATTTTTATCCGTGAATTTGTTTATCGCGCGGCTGATGTACACTTTATTCAGCCTGAGGATATCCGCCATCTTCTCCAGCGTAAATCGGTCGTCCAGATAAGGCTTGCGGTCGCGCATAAACTGCTCTATCCTTCGGAATGCCTTGGTGAGTATGCTGCTTTCCACTTCCGGAAGGATGTCGGAACTCCCCTTGCACGACATGACTATGGTCTGTATCTTGCGCTCTTTCTTATGCGAAATCATTATCGTCCGCCCGGTGTAAGCCCTTCGGTACAACTGTATCCCGAGCATGAAGAGCAGCAGGCTCATTATGAAATACGGGGCAGTGCCGGCGCCCTCACCGTTCAGGAACATGAGCACGATGAGCGCGGTCATCAGCACCATGGCATATACCAGGCGGGAATCTTCTTCCGCACAGCACCAGGCGGCATCTTTCCGGAACAAGGATGCGGGTTCCTTGTATTTGTCGCGCATGATGACGACAATGAAGAAGAGCAGGAAAACTGCGGAAGGCAGCAGAAACAGTGTGCCGGAAAGATCGGTGCCCGCCCCGGTGAGTGCAGCAAGGACGTAGTAGCCGGAAAGAAATGCGCTGCACCATGCAGCTTTGGATGTCTCCTCGCGCGTGAGCGGGTATGTCAGATAAAGGACGGATGCGGATGCCAGATAGTTGCAAAGCCTGGCCATGCGGTCTTCCGCATCGCAAAACAGCACATCCAGAACCAGCAGCAGAGCCAGCAGTGCAAGCGGCACGATTCTGAGCACGAAATGTACGGTAATGTATTTTTTCATCTCAGTGTTATTTTGTAGTCGCCGCAATATACGTAAACCCCGGTTACGGAGGTAGTCCTTAACCGGGGGTAAAAACTGAATTTTCAAGTTTCCGATACGAAAAAATTCGTACCTACAATTAAAACCTACATTTTTTTCTTTATCACATCGAAGCCCTTGCCATATACTCCCGTGACGGAAGAAACCGACAGGAAAGCATCGGGATCGATGGACTTGATGTAGCGGAGCATCAAATTCAAGTCGGTCTTTCGGGTAAGTACCATGAGGACCTCGGTATTGTCCTTGGTATACCATCCTTTTCCGTCCAGCACCGTGACACCCCTGTGGAGGTCCTTGGTGATAGTATCTGCAATCTCTGCATAATGCTTGGAAAGGATGAACAGCTGGACGCTCTGACGCGAACCGGAAATCACCAGGTCCAGCACGGTGCTGTTTATCGTAATCAGTATGAAACCATACACAACGGTGGTGAGTTTCTCCACAAAGGGAACCAGCTCCCCGTCAGGCTTGTAGGACGGTATCAGCAGCGATGAAAGGATGATGACCACATCCATGTAAAGTATCAGCCTGCCCGGCGACACGTTGCGGTACTTGTTGACCATCAGCGCGATGATGTCGGTCCCGCCGGTGCTGCCGCCTGCCGTCATGGTGAGACCGATGCCGCAGCCGACCATTATTCCGCCCATGATGGTGCTCATCAGCTTGCCGTTGTCGAGTGCTATCGCCTGAATGAAATCGGCAGGGATTATGGACTGGAAGACGTTAAGCCCTACCGATGCGAGTACGGTGGCGTAGATTGTCTTCCAGCCGAATCCAAAACCCAGCACGAAGAGCGCCGCCACTATGAGTCCGGCATTGATGACGAAATATGAATAACCTATCTTGATGACACCGTGGGTGGCATACTGCAGGATTGCCGAAATACCTGTGACACCGCCGCCCACAAGGTTGTTGGACACGAGGAAAATGCTCCAGCCCAGAACGTAGAGGAGAATTCCGAACGTGACTATGGCATAGTCTTTTACGGTATGCCCGATGGACTCTTTAATCTTTGTCATCTGTCTTTTTCTTTTTAGAGGTAATACCGGCCTTGATTTCTTCGAAACCTTCACCGTACACGCCGCCCACCGGATTGACCGTCATGAACGCCCTGTCGTCCAGTTCCTTGATCTTCTTGGAGATTTCGGGCACTTCGTTGCGGCGCATGAGCAGCAGAAGCACGTCCTTCTCCTGCTTCGTGTACCATCCTATCGCCTTGAGCACGGTGACGCCGCGGTCCATCTTGTGAATGATGAAATCCGCGATTTCACTGTTCCTGGCAGAGAAGACCAGCAACTGCACGGCTCCCCTGTCGCCGACTACCACATAGTCGATCACCAAGGCATACGCAGCCATCATGATGTAGCCGTACACCATGTCTCCGAACACCCTTCCGGGGAGGAAGAGGATGGAGGTGATGATTACGAAGTCCGTGATCAGGAACATCTTGCTGAGCGACACCGGCCAGTACTTGTTGACTATCAACGCGATGATATCGGTTCCTCCGGTGCTGCCCCCCTTCCGTATCGTAAGTCCGATGCCGATTGCTTCGAGCACACCGGCGATCAAGGGAATCATCACCTTCTCGGGAATGTAGAAGAAATTGCCCGGGATCGCCTGCATCCACTGCATTCCCGGCATGGCGAAAAGTTTCAGCATCAAGGTCTGCATCACTATGCAGTAGAGCGTGCGGAAGCCGAAACCTATTCCGAATGCGAGCACTGCAAGAACGATCAGGAGAAGGTTGATCACGAAATAGGAATAGGATGCTATGATCACTCCACCGGTAGCATATTCAATCACGGCGCAGAGGCCCATCAAGCCTCCGGCGGACATACCGTTGGGAATCATGAAGCACTCCCATGCGATGGTGACGATCAGCACGGCGACCGTCATGTCAAGATAGTCCTTGACGGCGGATATCACCTTTTTATTGTTCATTTTACCACTATATTGACGATTCGACCGGGAACTACTATCACTTTCACGATCTGCTGGTCGCCTACATACCTTGCGGTCTGCTCCAGCCCGCGGACATGGGCCTCAACGTCCTGAGGCGTGGCGCTCTTGGGCATATCGAGCATGAAACGGGTCTTTCCATTGAAGGAAACGGGATATGTGACGTTGTCTTCGACCGTGAAAGCGGCGTTATATTCGGGGAAACTGGCGTAAACAACGCTGGTGTCGTGACCCAGGTCGTGCCAGAGTTCCTCTGCAATATGAGGAGCGAAAGGAGAAAGCAACACTACGAGCGGTTCAAGGACCTCCTTCGAACTGCACTTGAGCTCGGTGAGTTCGTTCACCGCGATCATGAAGGCGCTGATTGTCGTGTTGTAGGAGAACGCCTCGATGTCTTCCTGCTCCTTTCCAATCAGCTTGTGCAGGGCCTTGAGTTCCTTCGCAGACGCCTTGGTGTCGGTCACGAGGAAGTTATCCCTGTCGTAGTAGAGTCTCCAGAACTTGCGGAGGAAGCGGTTCACGCCGTCGATTCCCTTGGTATCCCAGGGCTTGCTCTGCTCGACGGGGCCGAGGAACATCTCGTACAGACGCAGGGTGTCGGCTCCGTAGCTCTCGCAGATGTCGTCGGGATTGACCACGTTGTACATGCTCTTGCTCATCTTCTCGACAGCCCATCCGCAGATGTATTCTCCGTTCTCGAGGATGAATTCGGCATCCTTGTATTCGGGCCTCCAGGCCTTGAAGGCTTCGAGGTCGAGGCGGTCGTTCCTCACGATGTTGATGTCGACGTGGATTTCGGTCGTCTCGTACCGGTCCTTGAGTCCGAGGGAGACGAACTTGTTGGTGCCCACCACCCTGTAGACGAAGTTCGAACGCCCCTGGATCATGCCCTGGTTGACCAGCTTGCGGAACGGCTCGTCTTCGCAGACATAGCCGAGGTCGTACAGGAACTTGTTCCAGAAACGGGAGTAAATGAGATGGCCGGTGGCGTGCTCGGTGCCTCCTACGTAGAGGTCGACGTTCCTCCAGTACTTGTCGGCCTCGGCGCTGACCAGCGCCTGATCGTTATGAGGATCCATGTAGCGCAGGTAGTACGCGCTCGATCCGGCGAAACCGGGCATGGTGCTGGTTTCGAGGGGATGTCCCTTATAGGTCCAGTCCTTGGCACGGGCAAGCGGAGGTTCTCCGTTCTTCGACTTATATGACTCGATTTCGGGCAGAAGCAGGGGAAGATCCTCGTCGGGAACGGGAGT
Organism: uncultured Bacteroidales bacterium; assembly: GCA_946616385.1. Lineage (GTDB taxonomy): Bacteria > Bacteroidota > Bacteroidia > Bacteroidales > UBA932 > Cryptobacteroides. Next base: position 6,199 of record CAMOIZ010000018.1, read on the forward strand.
GGCGATGCCGTCCTTGTAGTAGATAGGGAAAGGCTCTCCCCAGTAGCGCTGACGGCTGAAAATGGCGTCGCGCAGGCGATAGTTCGTCTTGCGGCGTCCGAGGCCGTGCGCCTCCACGTAATCTTTGGCGGCTTCAATCGCCTCCTTCACATCCATCCCGTTCAGGAATCCGGAATTGATCATCTTGCCTTCCTTGGCGTCGAAACTCTGTTCGCTCACGTCCGCACCTTCGATAAGCGGGATGATGGGCAGGCCGAACTTCTTTGCAAAAGCATAGTCGCGGCTGTCGTGCGCAGGCACTGCCATGATGGCACCGGTGCCGTAGCCTGCAAGCACATACTCGGAAATCCAGATGGGGACTTTCTCGCCCGTAAGAGGATTGATGCCGTAGGATCCGGAGAATACGCCGGTGACGGTCTTTGTTTCCGCGATGCGCTCACGTTCGGTCTTCTTCTTGACCTCCTTTATGTATGCTTCCACCGCTTCCTTCTGTTCCGGGGTGGTCAGTTCTTCCACGAGTTCGCTTTCGGGGGCGAGTACCATGAAGGTTACGCCGAACACGGTGTCGGCACGGGTGGTGAAGATGGTTATGGGCTTATGGACATCGCCGCAAACGGTATCGAATACCATTTCGGTGCCTTCGCTCTTGCCTATCCAGTTGCGCTGCATTTCCTTGAGCGAATCCGACCAGTCGAGGGAATCGAGGGAATCGAGAAGCCTGCCTGCATAGGCGGAAACGCGAAGCTGCCACTGAGTCATCTTTTTCTGCTCCACAGGGAAGCCGCCGCGGACGGAAAGGCCGTCCTTGACCTCGTCGTTTGCGAGCACAGTGCCAAGGCCCTCGCACCAGTTGACCGAGGTTTCTCCCTGATAAGCAATGCGATAGCGCATCAGGATGTTGGATTTTTCCTTTGCGGACGCCTTCTTCCAGACGGCAGGAGTAATGTCGTCGTATCCGGTGGTCTCGAATTTGGCTATCAGTTCGTTGATAGGGCGCGCCTTGTTCATCTCGGGATCGTACCAACTCTTGAACATGCGCAGGAAAGCCCACTGGGTCCATTTGTAGTAGTCGGGATCACAGGTACGGAAAGACCGGTCCCAGTCGAAAGAAAAGCCTATGCGGTCGAGCTGCTCGCGATATCGGGCCACATTCACGTCGGTGGTCTTTTCGGGGTGCTGGCCGGTCTGGATGGCATACTGCTCCGCAGGCAGGCCGAACGCATCGTATCCCATGGGATGCAGCACGTTGAAACCTTTGAGACGTTTGTACCTGGCATAGATGTCGCTGGCAATATAGCCGAGAGGATGCCCTACATGGAGCCCCGCCCCTGAAGGGTAAGGGAACATGTCCAGCACATAAAACTTGGGCTTGTTGCGGTCCTCTACAGTCTTATAGGTCTTTTCCTCGGCCCAGCGCTGCTGCCACTTCTTTTCAATCTTTCTGAAATCGTAATCCATATTCTATTTCTTGTTCTTCTTCAATTTGAATTCCACATAGAGCGAAAGCCTGGTGCGGACAGGTTTACCGCCCAGGATTCCCGGCTTCCAGTCGGGAGATGCCTCGATCACCCGCACCGCCTCGTCGTCCAGCGTCGGGTGAACCCCCTTGACGACTTCGACATCGCGAACCTTGCCGTTTTCGTCGATCACGAAACTCACCTGAACCCTGCCCTTGATGCCGTTTTCGACGGCATACTTCGGATAGCGCAGATAAACGTATACCCAACTCGTAAGGAAGAGCGCAGGATTGGAGGATCCGAAGAATGAGGGCTTGGTGTCGCAGTCGGCAAAGCCCACCAGAGGGACTCCGGAATTGTCGGTATTCGGGAAGAAACGCGGTGCGCGGGCGGTCGAGAGCCGCACGCTGAAATTGTAGATATACTCGCACTGACGGCTCATTTCTTCATATTCCATAGGATCCGTCCCCTTTCTGTAGGCCTTGCCGGGCTCGGCCGTGGTAAAAAAAGCGACCGGTATTTCCTTGGCATAAAAAGACCTGTGGTCCGATACGCCGGGTTCGGCGGTGACCACCGATGGACGGGCGGGCTGAAGCGATGCAGCAAGGGAGTTGACGATGCCGTTCATGTCGGCATTAGATGCCGAATACACGAAGAGCCCGCGGTTGGAGGAATCGAAGAGATCGATGTTTATGTACGCATCTATCTTTTCTGTCTCGGGAAAGGCCCTGTTCAGGAAATACCACGACCCTGCATTCGAGTCGGAATCTCCCCCGAAGGCGGCCACAAGCACGGAACGGCCGAGGAGCACCTGGTTGGTGCTGAGCTTGCTTGCCACTTCGAGCATGGCCGCTATGCCGGAGCCGTTGTCGGCGGACAGCCTGGTGCCTATCACTATGTAATTGTTGCGAAGCTGTTTTTCATAACCGGGGATCCATCCTGTCACATTGCGGAAAGTGGCCGTGTCGCCATTCTCCCTGCGTATCCCGAAAGAGGTGTATTCAGGGCTCTCGAACAGTTCTATGCCGCAGGAGCGCAGCCTTGCCGACACGAATCCCGCCAAAGCCGCTTCGTCTTTGAGGGATGCGACAGAGTCGGCCACGCTGTGGAGTTCCGCAGCCTCTTCATTTGCAAAATAGTCCCGGTATTCCTGCCCGGCGGCGCCAAGACCGGAGAGCAGCAGGGAAGCGATAAGAAGAAAACGTTTCATTGCTTATTCATTTACAAGAATCCATACATCCTTGGGGCAGAACGCTTCGGTTCTGACCTTCTGGAGATTATCCCATAAATGTGCCAAAGAATCGGTGCCGGCCGCTCCTACGGCGGTAAACCCGTTGCCGTAAGGGATCTTTTCTACAGAGTATCCGGCATTTTCTATCTTGGAAGCAAGCCAGGAGGCGTTGTCGACGTTCGAGAACGCGCCCACAACTATATAGTAACGTTTGCTGAGTTTCAGGGCATCGGCCCTGCGCAGACTGCTGACGGAAAGGAACATCTCGCCGGATTCCTTGAAACGCTCAAGCATCGAGAGGGAATCCGCCTTGGCCTTCTCGACACGGCTCAACGAATCGATACGGGCCTGATGCGCAGCTTCTTCCGCAAGGATCAGCTGCCGCTTGGCCTCGATTTCGTCCGAGGTGGGACGGCCGGCAAGCCTGCGGAAAGCATCGCAGCCTTGCAGCAGCGCCACCCCGAGAATGGCGAGCAACGCGGCGCTTATGAATCTTGCTTTCGTCATAGTCTACAAATATATGAAAAAAGAATCAGTCTTCGGCATCAAAGGCCTTCACAATTTTACTCACAAGAGGATGGCGGACGATGTCGCGGTCGTCAAAGAACACGGTTGCCACCCCTTTGAGGTCTTTCACGAGGGAGATGCCGCGCAGCAGGCCGGAATCCTCCTTGTGCGGGAGGTCGATCTGGGTTGCATCCCCTGTGACGATGAATTTCGCATTGGTGCCCATTCGGGTGAGGAACATCTTCAACTGGCCCATATTGGTGTTCTGGGCCTCGTCGAGGATCACGCAGGCGCCGTCGAGGGTGCGGCCGCGCATATACGCGAGCGGAGCTATCTGTATCGTGCCCCCGGCAATGAACTCCTGCAGCTTGCGCGAGGGAATCATATCGCCCAGGGCGTCGTAAAGCGGCTGGAGATAAGGGTCGAGTTTGTCCTTGAGATCTCCTGGAAGGAATCCCAGTCTCTCCCCCGCTTCCACGGCAGGTCTGGTAAGTATGATACGGCGCACCTCCCGGTTCTTGAGGGCGCGGACCGCCAGGGCTATTGCGATGTAGGTCTTGCCTGTGCCGGCGGGGCCGACGGCAAATACGAGGTCGTTGTTGAAGTAGGCCTTCACCATCTTCTCCTGATTCGCATTGCGTGCGCGGATGGCCTTGCCCTCGTTGGTATGCACGATCACTGCGTTCCCGTGCTCGGCAAGCACCGACGACGAAGACCTGCCGGTGAACAGGTCCTCCACGTCATATACGGTAAGATTCAGCTTGTGCTTGCGGATGTTCACCAGCTGGGAGAACTTGGTCTCGAACTCCCCTATCTTTCCGGCCTCTCCCACTATGGTGATTTCATTTCCCTTTCCGGCGACCTCGAGCCCGGGGAAATAAGTGCAGAACTCGTTCAGAATCTTGTTTCCCGGCCCCAGTATGCTCACCGGGTCCGTCGTATCAAGGATGATGGTTTTCTTCATTCTATACCTGTTATCCGTTTAACTCTATCGAGAGTTTGAATCATGTTGTCGTAGTCGTCAACGTCCATCCATTCGCCGCGGCGTCCTTTCTGTTCCTCCACAAGCACGGTGCGGTAGCTGTCCGTCTTCCTGCCCGGAAGCGTGCACCAGAGGAAATGCAGTTCCGGTCCGAGGAGCGCTTTCTGCCTGCTTCCCTTGTGCAGCACGAACTTCAGCACAACCGCGAGTTCCAGGCGGGTATTGACTGCGCTCATGTTCGAAACGGCGTTCCCGAGGGAATAAACCACCGGCACACCTGCAATCCGGGCTGTGTCCTGCACCACATGGGGATGCGCCCCTACTATGGCATCCGCCCCTTCTTTCACCAGCCACTCCGCCCACTGACGCTGTGTCTCGTTGTGGAGGAGTTTATACTCTTCACCCCAGTGCGGAAGGACCAGCACGAAATCGGCGAATTCCCTCGCCCTGCGCATCTGCGCCGACACTTCCTCCTTCTTCATCCGGCTGACCTTCGGAAACTCGGAGGATGCCCCCATGTTTGTTCCGTAGGTGAAGTTGACAAGTGCTATCCGCACTCCTTTCACATTCACTATCAGCGGATTGTTCCGGCGGTACTGGGCACTGTCGAGGCCGCTTCCGGCAAACAAGCCATATTGTTTCAATGTGCGCTCCATTCCTTTCGAGCCTTTGTCGAGGATGTGGTTGTTGGCCGTGAGAAGCACATCCACACCGGCATCGAGAATGCTGCGAAGGTAGCTGTCGGGAGCGCTGAATGCGGGGTACCCGGTGTAGGGTGGCCCCGCAAGCGTAAATTCAGCGTTGGCTATAGCGAGATCCGCACCCGAAAGCAGCGGTCTCAAGTCGTCGAAAAAATGAGAGTGGTCGTATTGCAGCTGCCGGGCATGCATCATCACATCTCCGATAATGCAGACGCTCACCGTGTCGGCAGCGGCAATGCCGGTACTTCATTTACCCGAAACTATAGCGTCGTATTTCTCGTAACGTGCCTGGTATTCAGGATCCTCGCGGAAGCGGAAGCAGGCATTCTTGATGTACTCGGCGATCGTGGTCTGGATCTCGGTATCCTTGGTCACGTTGAAAGCCTTCTCGAAAGGCTCGATGGCAGCCTTCAAAGACTTGTCGTACTCCTCGACGAGGGCATTGTACTTGGCGTCGTCCATTTCGAAGGAAGCCTTCTCCTGAACCTCGACGGCATGATTGTAGAGATACACGCCCTTGCCGATGTAACCGTATTCGTAGTTGGGATCGATCTCACCGCATTTGTCATAAGCTTCGAAAGCCTTGTCTACCTGAGGAGGATCCATCTTGAGACGGATGTTGCCTTCGACATACCAGAGGGATGCGTTGCCGGGCTCGTTCGCCTTCGCAACATCCAGAAGCTCGAAGATCCTGTCGGTGCTGCCGCCGGAGGTGGTGTAGTAGTTGATGAGGCCGATCAGGATGCTCTGGCTCTTGGGATAGCTCATGAAGCCGTCCTCAAGGTACTTGATCGAGAGGTCCTTGTCTCCCTTCTTTTCTGCGATGGCGGACAGACGTGCATAAACGTCGCCGTCGTCACCATAATATTTGTGCTCGAGGCACTTCTTGAAGAAAACCTCAGCCCTGTCGACGTCGCCGGAAATCCAGGAGGTAAGACCTGCATTGTAGAAGGCATTGGTGTCGAGCTGGGAATAAGGAGCCATTTCGGACACGCTTGCGGCAGCTTCGAAAAGTTTGGAAGACTTCACGTAATCCTGAAGCTGATATGCGGAAACGGCATCGTTGGAATACTTGTCGTGGATGCCGCCGAGGGCCTCGGCGATATCCTTTGCCTTCTTGCCCTTCACGTCGAGTTGGAATGCCTTTGCATAAGCCTTCACGGCTTCACCTAGAGCATCCTCGACAGCGGGTTTGGTGGTCACTATGGAGGCGAGCTTGCCACCGGCGAAATAATAGTCGGCGGTTTCAAAATGCTGAACAGTCATGGGCTGTCCCATAACCGTAACTTCTTCAGAACTGAGAGGTTTGACACCCGACATCACGATTGCGAGTTCGGCGTCGCTTGCACCGATATAACCGTTGCCCTGCACAGCATTGTAGGCTTCTACGTATGTCTGCCCGAGCTTGAGCCATGTCGCCATATTGGCAGCTTTCTTCTCATTGAGCGTAGCGGCCTTGGCTGCTTCTACTTTCTTTGCTGCAGACTCAGCATCTTTAAGTTGCTGGGCGTTTGCGATCTGGACGGAAGCCAGAAGAGCAAGTGCTAAAACAATTTTTTTCATATTAGTCAAAAGTTAAAATATTATTCATTTTCAATGGTTTCTTCAGCAGTATCTGCACTTTCCGTGCCAACACTCGACACCACCGATACCGACGCTATGGAATCGCCCTCGCGAAGGGTTATGAGTTTCACTCCCTGGGTGGCTCGTCCGGCGACGCGGATTTCGGAAAGATCCATCCTGATGGTAAGGCCGGAACGGGTGATTATCATGAGGTTGTCGTTCTCGGTGACGTTCTTGATGGCCACCAGACTGCCTGTCTTGTCGGTGATGTTCAGGGTCTTGACGCCCTTGGTGCCGCGCGACGTGAGGCGGTAATCCTCAGGATCGGAACGTTTGCCGAATCCGTGCTCGCTGACCACCATGATGGTCTGGTCGGACGCATTCTCCTTGTTGGGATCATAGGTGAGGACTCCGATCACCTCGTCGCCTTCCCTAAGGTTGATTCCCCGCACGCCGGATGCGCCGCGGCCCATGTCGCGGAGAGCGGCCTCGTTGAAGCGTACGCAGTAGCCGTCGCGGCCGGCGATCATGATGTCTTCGCGGCCGTTGGTCAGCACGGCGTCAAGCAGCGCGTCTCCTTCGCGGATGGTGAGGGCCTTGATGCCCTTGTTGCGGCTGCGCTTGTTGGAATAATCCTCGAGGCTCGTCTTCTTGATGATACCCTTCTTGGTGACGAGTGTCACGAAGTGGTTCTGCACATACTCGGGATCCTCGATGTGAGCCGCATTCAGATAGGTCTTGATGGCATCGTCGGATTCGATAGAGAGCAGGTTCTGCACCGCACGGCCCTTGGATGCGCGCACACCCTCGGGGAGTTCGTACACCTTGAGCCTGTAGCACATGCCCTTTTCGGTGAAGAAGAGCATGGTGGAGTGCATGTTGGCCACGTAGAGATGCTCTATGAAATCTTCCTCGCGCGTGGAGCCGCCCTTCTTGCCTACTCCTCCCCTGCTCTGGGTGCGGAATTCGGTGAGAGCGGTGCGCTTGATGTAGCCGAGATGCGAAATCGTGATCACGACATCTTCGTCGGCGTAGAAGTCTTCGGGATTGAATTCATCGGCGCTCATCGTGATTTCGCTGCGGCGGGCGTCGCCGTACTTGGCCTTCATCTCGGCGCATTCGTCCTTTACGATCTGAAGCTGGAGAGCCTCGCTGCCGAGAATCTCGATGCAGTGGGCGATGAACTTCTCGAGGTCGTCGTACTCCGCCTGGAGCTTCTCGCGCTCGAGGCCGGTGAGCTGGCGCAGACGCATTTCCACGATTGCCTGGGCCTGTGCCTCGGTGAAGCCGAACTTGCTGATGAGTCCCTCGCGGGCCTCGTCCACGCTCTTGGAAGCACGGATGTGGGCGATGATTTCGTCGATGATGTCGATGGCCTTGAGGAGACCTTCGAGGATGTGGGCGCGCTTCTGCGCCTTGTCGAGGTCGAACTTGGTGCGGCGCATGACCACCTCGTGGCGGAAATCCACGAAGTTGGCGATGATCTCCTTCAGGGAAAGAGTGCGGGGACGGCCCTTCACGAGAGCCACGTTGTTGATGG
>CAMOIZ010000019.1 GCA_946616385.1 uncultured Bacteroidales bacterium
CGATACACCCCGGGGCTGTGCGGCAGCAGCGCTATTTTGGAACGGATATCCATAGCGCTGCAAAGATAATGAATTGGATTAAAAGGTATTCTCCGATTCGCGGAGATTAACCGTCGAAAAGATTAATAAAAAAGTCCTACCTTTTTTGCGTTCCGCGCAAAGGCTTATGGCACAGGATATTACGCAAACAGGGTTGCCCTAAAACGGACAACCCTGTTGCAATAAAACGCTAAGCCTCAAGGACTTACACGGCACGGGGCATTAGAAATTACTTCTGCTCCCTGCGGGCGCCACGGCGTTCGCCGTCGCGACGGCCACCACGGCGCTCTCCGCGTCCACCGCTGCGCTGGCCTGCGGCCTGTGCGTTTGCGGCTGCGAGAGCTGCGGGGGTAAGATCCTGCTTGCCGTACTTCTCACCGTTGCAGATCCAGACCTTGATGCCGAGGCATCCGACCTTGGTGTTAGCAACTGCAAGAGCGTAGTCGATATCGGCACGGAATGTATGGAGAGGAGTACGTCCTTCCTTGAACATTTCGCTGCGGGCCATTTCGGCGCCGCCTACACGGCCGCTGATCTGAACCTTCACTCCTTCGGCACCAACGCGCATTGCATTGGCGATGGCCATCTTGATGGCGCGCCTGTAGGATACACGGCCCTCGATCTGACGGGCGATGCTGTCGGACACGAAACGTGCGTCAACCTCGGGGCGCTTGACCTCGTAGATGTTGATCTGCACTTCCTTGCTGGTGACCTTCTTGAGCTCTTCCTTGAGTTTGTCGACCTCGGTGCCTCCCTTTCCGATGATGAAACCGGGACGGGCTGCATAGATGGTGACGGTGATGAGCTTGAGGGTGCGCTCGATGACGATCCTGCTGAGGCCGGCCTTTGCAAGGCGGTTGCCCAGATACTTGCGGATCTCATAGTCCTCGGCGATCTTCTCTGCGTAGTTTCCACCACACCAGTTGGAATCCCAACCGCGGGTGATACCGATTCTATTGCTGATAGGATTAGTTTTCTGTCCCATAATTATTTCTCCTCCTGAGCTTTTTTGACATCAAGAACCACGGTAACGTGATTGGAGCGTTTGCGGATGCGTCCGGCACGGCCCTGAGGGCAGGGGCGGATGCGCTTGAGCGTACGTCCTTCGTCTACCATAATGGTTTTTACATATACATTACCGTTGTCAAGCTCTGCGGCCTGATCCGGATTCTTGGCCTCCCAGTTGGCGACAGCGCTGCGGAGAAGCTTCTCGAGCCTGATGCTGGCTTCCCTCTTGGAGAAGTGAAGCAGATCGATGGCGCGGTTCACCTCGACGCCGCGTACGGTGTCGGCCACAAGACGCATCTTGCGGGGAGAAGTAGGAACATCATTCAATTTGGCTACTGCGGTGGCCTTCTTTGCTTCCTTGAGCTTGTCGGCCATAAGTTTTTTACGTGCTCCCATAATTACTTATTGTTTCCAGAGTGACCCTTGAATGTACGTGTAGGTGCGAACTCACCGAGTTTGTGCCCGACCATCTGCTCAGTAACGTAAACAGGGATGAACTTGTTTCCGTTGTGAACGGCGATAGTATGGCCGATGAAGTCCGGGGAGATCATGCTGGCGCGAGACCAGGTCTTGACCACCTCTTTCTTTTTGCTGCCATCATTCATAGCGATGATCCTCTTTTCGAGGGCTTCCTGAATGTATGGTCCTTTTCTTAATGAACGACTCATATTCTCTAAGTTTTACCTGTTACTTCTTTCTTCTTTCAATGATGAACTTGTTGGACACAGCCTTCGGATTGCGTGTCTTGTAACCCTTAGCAGGCAAGCCCTTGCGTGAACGAGGATGTCCACCGGAAGCGCGGCCTTCACCACCTCCCATAGGGTGATCGTGAGGGTTCATGACAACACCACGGTTGTGAGGACGCTTGCCGAGCCAGCGGCGACGTCCGGCCTTTCCGTGGCTCTCCAGGTTGTGATCCGTGTTGGATACGGTACCTACCGTTGCGCGGCAGGATACGAGCACCATACGGGTCTCACCCGAAGGGAGACGAAGGATTGCGTGGTTGCCTTCGCGGGCAGCGAGCTGTGCCGAAGCACCGGCGGAGCGGGCCATAGCGGCGCCCTGACCGGGACGGAGCTCGATGTTGTGCACGAGGGTACCTACAGGAATCTCGGAGAGAGGGAGGCAGTTGCCGACCTCGGGAGCAACTCCGCTACCCGAAGCGATGACCTGACCAACCTTGATGCCGTCCGGAGCGATGATGTATTTCTTGACTCCGTCTTCGTACTCTACGAGAGCGATGCGTGCGCTGCGGTTAGGATCATACTCGATGGTCTTTACCGTTGCGGTGCATTCGTCCTTGGTACGGAAGAAGTCGATGATGCGGTACATTCTCTTGTGACCGCCACCGATGTAACGCACTGTCATCTGGCCGGTGTTGTTGCGGCCGCCAGTGCTCTTGAGGGGTTCGAGAAGAGCCTTGTGAGGCTTCTTGGTAGTGATCTCAGCGAATGTGCTGATGACCTTGTTCCTCTGACCGGGAGTTACCGGTTTGAATTTTCTTACTGCCATAATTCTTACCCTCCTTAAATGTTAGCGTAGAAGTCGATCTTATCGTCACCTGCAAGAGTAATGTAAGCCTTCTTGAAGTGATTCATACGGCCGCGAAGCATGCCTGCCTTTGTGTAGCGGCTCTTCTTCTTGCCATGATAATTGACTGTATTGACATCGGCAACGGATACGCCATAGAGCTTCTCCACTGCATCCTTGATCTGAAGCTTGTTCGCCTTGCGGTCTACCACAAAGCCGTAACGGTTCAAATTTTCGCCCTGAGCCGTCAGCTTCTCTGTTACTATTGGCTTAATAATGATTCCCATCGCTCAAATTATTTTTTCCTTTCTGCGAGGATGTCCTGCACGCCGTCGACCATCACGAGAGTGTTGGCCTTCACGATAGCGTAGGTGTTGATTTCGTCAACAGTGATGACATCTGCGTAAGGAAGGTTACGGGATGAAAGAAATATGTTGTCGGAGTTGCTGGGAAGCACGAAGAGCACATTGCGGTCGCCAGCCTTGAGGTTGGTGAGGATCTGTGCGAATTCCTTCGTCTTGGGAGCGTCCATCGCAAAGGGCTCTACCATCACGATAGCCTTGTCCTGAGCCTTGTAGCTGAGGGCCGAGCAACGTGCGAGGGATTTGACCTTCTTGTTGAGCTTATTGTGATAGAAGCGGGGAACGGGACCGAATACGCGGCCGCCGCCTACGAAGATGTTTGCTTTCAAGCTGCCGTGACGTGCACCGCCGCCGCCTTTCTGGCGACCAAGCTTCTTGGTGCTGTGGGCGATCTCGCTGCGGTCCTTGGTCTTGGCGTTGCCATGACGCTGGTTTGCGAGATACTGCACTACGTCGAGATAGATGGCGTGATCATTGGGCTCGATGCCGAAGACGTCCTCTGCGAGGTCGATCTTCTTTCCGGACTCTGTTCCGTCGATTTTGTAAACAGGAAGTTTCATAATTACGCCTCCAAAATTAAGTAAGAACCCTTGGCTCCGGGTACGGAACCTTTGACTACAAGCAGATTGTTCTCAGGGATGACCTTGAGGACCTGAAGGTTGAACACCTTTACGCGATCCTGTCCCATGTGTCCTGCCATACGCATTCCGGGGAATACGCGGGAAGGCCATGAAGATGCGCCCATTGAACCGGGGTGACGCAGACGGTTGTGCTGACCGTGGGTCTTACCGCCGACACCTTGGAAGTGGTGACGGTGCACAACGCCCTGGAAACCCTTACCTTTGGAAGTACCGACAACGTCCACGAATGCCACATCCTCTTTGAAGATGTCGGCAACGGTGAGAGTGTCGCCAAGCTTGAGTTCGCCCTCGAAGTCTGCCTCAAACTCCACGAGTTTGCGCATAGGAGCGACCCCTGCCTTTGCAAAATGGCCCTGAAGAGCCTTGCTGGTGTGCTTTTCTGTGGTTTCGTCATAGGCAAGCTGCACTGCGGCATAGCCGTCTTTTTCTACAGTGCGGATTTGCGTGACAACGCACGGACCAGCCTCGATGACGGTGCATGGAAGATTCTTTCCATCAGCACCGAAAACGGAAGTCATTCCGATTTTCTTTCCAATTAATCCAGGCATTGGTTTGTTAATTAATTGATACTTAATACTTTAATAAAGTAGCCCCTTTTTTGGGGGCTGCAAATATACGATTTATTTTCCAAATTACAAAGGATAAAAAGTTTTTGCTATATTTGTACAATATATGATGACTTTGGATATCCTCGGGTTCTTGCACCTGGGTTTTGCAGATATAATAGACATAATCGTCGTTGCCCTGATCCTCTATGTGGCATTCCGCTGGCTCAGAGGATCTTCCGCCGTAAACATCTTCATCGCCATCCTGATGCTCTTCCTGATCCGCATCGCGGCGGTGGCCCTGAACATGAAACTGCTTTCCGCCCTGCTCGACACCGTGATCGACGTGGGAGCGATAGCGCTGATAGTCATTTTCCAGCCTGAACTCAGGCAGTTCCTCGGCCGGGTGGGACGTTCTACCGGCATCACAGGCGAGAGGCGCTCCCTGTTCGACAGGATCTTCGGGCGCAACGTGAACGCGGTCGACGACACCGCCGCCAAGGCGCTTTCGGTGGCCTGCTTCGAGATGGCCGAGCAGAAGACGGGCGCCTTGATAGTGCTGCGCCGCTCGAATTCCCTGCAGGACATCATCGACACCGGCGACGCCCTCGACGCCGAAATCAGCAGCCGCCTGGTAGAAAACATCTTCTTCAAGAATTCCCCCCTGCACGACGGGGCGATGATAATAGGCGGCAACCGCATAATCGCGGCCCGCTGCACCCTTCCCATCACCGACCGCACCGACATCCCGTCCAAATACGGAATGAGGCATAAATCCGCCATCGGTATCACGGAGCGCAGCGACGCCGACGTGATCGTGGTGAGCGAACAGAGAGGCACGGTTTCATTCGTGCGCGACGGGAAGATCACGGAAGTAAACAGCCGCAACGTGCTCAAACTCATGTTGGAACCCCAGAAAAAAGAAGAGTAGGCCGTGGAAGACAGAATTCAGAAATTGGAAGCGAAACTGGGTTTCGACCGCATCCGGTCGATGATCGCCGACCGTTGCAGCACCGATTACGCAAGCACCAGGGTGATGGAGGAGGAGTTCAGCACCGATCCGGTTAAAATCCGCCGCAGGCTGGTCCTCACCGACGAAATGCGCCTGGTCCTCATGTTCGAGGAAGGATTCCCTACTACCGGTTACATCGACGCCATCCCCTTCCTGGAACCCCTGCAGAACGATGGCACGCGCATCGACGTGCTCAGTCTCGGAAAACTCAAGACCATTCTCGACACCACCCGCCGCATCGTGCACTTCTTCGGCACGGTGAAAGACGGCGTCTACCCCAATCTGAAAGGGCTTGCACGCAGTATAAACACCTTCCCGGAAGTTCTCAGGCGCATCGAGCAGATACTCGACAAGTACGGCGACATCAAGGACTCCGCGTCCGACACCCTCTTCGACATACGCAAGACTCTCCGCAGCAAGGAAGGAGCCGTTTCAAAGAAGGCGGCGTCCATTCTCGCACAGGCGCAGGCCGCAGGGCTCTCGGACGCCGAAGCCGGAGTCACCGTGCGCGAAGGCAAGTATCTGATTCCCGTGGCCAGTTCGGCCAAACGCAAACTCAGCGGCTTCGTCTATGGGGAATCCGCCACAGGCAAGACATCCTACATAGAGCCCGCCGAACTCATCGAACTCGAGAACGAGATAGCGGAACTGCATTTTGCGGAGTCGCGCGAAATCGAACGCATCCTCCTGGAATTCACCGAATTCCTCCGTCCCTACGTGCCCGAACTTCTGGCAGGAGCCGCATTTGTCGGAGAAATCGACTTCCTGATGGCCAAGGCCCGCACGGCTCTGGACCTGCGCGCCGGCATGCCTGTGATCGCCGACGACGGATCCCTGAGTCTTCGCAAAGCCCGCCATCCACTGTTGGAAAAGGCCCTCGCCAAGGAAGGACGCAGCATCGTGCCACAAACCGTGATGCTGACTCCCGCGAAGCACATCCTGCTGATCTCCGGCCCCAACGCCGGCGGCAAGTCCGTCTGCCTGAAAACGGTCGGACTGCTGCAGTACATGTTCCAGTGGGGAATGTTGATTCCCACCTCCGAAAGCTCGGAACTGCCTGTATTCGAACGCATTGCGGTGAGCATCGGCGACGACCAGTCGCTCGAAAACGACCTCAGCACCTACTCGTCATTCCTTGCCGACATGCGCGAAATGCTCGCACATGCGGACGCGCGCACGCTCGTACTTATAGATGAATTCGGTTCCGGAACGGAGCCTGCCGCCGGAGGAGCGATCGCGGAAGCCATCCTTTCCGAACTCGACAAGCGCGGAGTCTACGGAGTGATCACCACCCACTACACCAATCTCAAACTCTACGCATCCGGCGACTCCACCGGCGTGGTGAACGGAGCCATGCTCTTCGATGCAGCCCGCATCGAGCCGCTCTTCCAACTCGAGACCGGGCTCCCCGGCAACTCCTTCGCATTCGAACTGGCCCGGAAGATGGGCCTGCCCGAAACCATAGTTCACGACGCGGAGACCCGTGCCGGAGAAGAATACGTGGGCATCGAGCGCAACCTGCGCAAGATCGTGCGGCGGCGCAAGGCCCTCGACGAGAAACTTCAGAAGGTAAAGAGCACCGACAAGGCCCTGGAAGGCCTGACCGCCAGGTACCAGAAGGAGCTCGAAGATATACGCGACCAGAAGAAGAAGATTCTGGAGAGCGCCCGTCAGGAGGCGGAAGACATAGTGAAGGGAGCCGGTAAACAGGTGGAGCGCACCATACGCGAAATCAAGGAAAGCCAGGCCGACAAGGAGCGCACTAAGACTGCGCGTCAGGAACTGCAGGGTTTCCTCGGCGCCCTCGAACAGAAGAAAACCAAAGACGAATACATCGACCGCAAGATAGAGAAACTCCAGAAGAAACAAACCCGCAAGGCCCCTTCCTCCGACTCTCCGGCTCCGGTACAGAAACAAGGGCCGCTGAAAGTGGGAGAGAAGGTAAAAGTGATCAGTTCCGGAATGGTGGGCGAAGTTTCCAGGGTTTCTTCCAAATCGGTGACGGTGATCATTGGCAGCATCAGCAGCACCATGGCTCCGGACGCCCTGGAAAGGATTTCATCCAATGAATTCAGGGAACTTTCCCGCAAGACTTTCAGCAAGCCGCAGCAGAGGGTGGATGCCAACATCACATCCCGCAAACTCAGTTTCAAACCCGAGATCGACCTGCGCGGAGCACGCCTGCAGGAAGCGCTCGAGGCGGTCATGCACTACTGCGACGACGCCCAGATGCTGGGCATACACAGCGTGCGCATCATTCACGGCAAAGGCACCGGAGTGCTGCGCGAAGAGATACAGAAATACCTCCGCACCGTGCCCGGAGTGACGTCGGTGACCGACGAAGACATACGCCACGGCGGCACGGGAGTGACCATAGTCAGTTTTGAGTGATGGACGCTGTCGGCAAACGTGGAGAAGATGCGGCCTGCCTTTGGCTGGCGGAAGAAGGGCACACGGTGCTGGAACGCAACTGGCGCGGCGGGCATCAGGAGATAGATGTCATTTCCGCCGACCGGAAGGGCCTGCATTTTGTAGAGGTAAAGACACGGAAGGCACCCGTGGCGGCAGACCCCCTGGTGAACATTACGGCGGCCAAACAGAAGAACCTGGTGAAGGCCGCGCTCAAATACCTGCACTCGTCCGGACGCAGGTTCGCCGATGCAGAAGTAAACTTCGACGTGATTACCGTCGTACTTGATAACGATACCACATACATTCAATATTACCCACAAGCTTTTATACCAATTTATGACTGACCATAGATATTGCGTGATACTCGCCGGAGGCATCGGCACCAGATTCTGGCCTGTAAGCAGGGAATACAAGCCCAAGCAGTTCCTCAAGGTTTGGAATCAGGAAAAAAGTTTCATCCGCTACACCTTCGAGCGTATGGCCCGCAGCATTCCGGTAGAAAACATCCTTGTAGCCACGCTGGACAAATACAAGGAATTGGTGCAGGAGCATCTCCCGGAATTGCCGGAAGAGAACATCATACTCGAACCTTATGGCAGGAATACCGCACCCACCATTGCATACACTGCGCAGATTCTGATGGACAAGGATCCCGATGCGGTGATGGTCGCCGTCCCTTCCGACCACGACATCTGCGACAACGCCATGTTCGACAAGAACATAGTTCGCGCCCTGGAATACGCGTCGGAGCACGACATCCTTCTTACCATGGGCATCGTGCCTTCGCGGCCGGACACCAATTTCGGTTATGTGCAGGTGGCGGGAGGCAGCGACGCCTGGTCGCTGGGAGATCCCGTCAAGGCCAAGACTTTTACTGAAAAACCGGACGCAGAGCTTGCCAGGGTTTTCTTCGACAGCGGAGAATTCCTTTGGAACAGCGGCATCTTTTTCTGGAAGGCCAAGGTTGTGCTCGCAGAGATGCGCAAGTGCTGCCCGGAACTCATGAACCTCTGGCAAGACTGGAGTACGACCACCGACAAGGAAGCCCTGGTAGAAAGAGCTTATTCCGACAGCATCCGCATCTCCATCGATTATGCCCTGATGGAAAAATCAGACAATGTCTGGGTATTCCCGGCGAAATTCATTTGGAGCGACATAGGCAGCTGGAGCACTCTGTATGAAGCATCGGCCAACCCCGACGATAACAACAACGCTATTTCGCTGGAAGGCAGGAGCATCATAAACAACGTCTCCGGATCCGTAATCTACGGAGCGGAGAGCAACAAGCTCACGGTGGTTCAGGACCTGAAAGATTTCATGGTCATCGACAGCGACAAAGTGCTGCTTGTGTGCCCGCGCGACGACAATAAGATGCAGGAGATTCTCTCGCAGCTAGCCCTGCCAGAATACAGCGATTTCAAATAATTGCACGATGATAGACTACAATCTGTTCGAAGACATACTTGGTTTCGACTCGACTTCCGGAAAGGAAAGGCCGCTGGCCGAGTTCCTGTCCAGAAGGCTGAAAGCGCCCAAGGTGGAAACCTTCGAGGTCGGCGACGGCACCCTCAACCTGCTGTTTAGTTGGGGCGTGCCCAAGGTTGTGTTCTGCACCCACATGGACACCGTGCCGCCCTACATCGCTCCGCACGTGAAAGACGACGTGGTCACCGGCCGCGGGAGCTGCGATGCCAAAGGGCAGATAATAGCGATGTATACCGCCTGCCAGGAACTTGCCGCAAGCGGACGCGACGGCTTTGCCTTGCTGCTGCTGAGCGGCGAGGAAACCGGTTCCTGGGGCGCCAAGGCTTTCGCCCGCCTGCCCTTCAAGGCGGATCTGCTGATTATCGGCGAGCCGACCGAAAACAAGATGGTGACCGCCTCCAAGGGCACCAAGGCCTACGAGCTGGTGTTCAAGGGGGAAGCCTTCCATTCAGGTTATCCCCAGTTCGGGCGGAGCGCCGTAGACATGTTCGTCGATTTTGTCGGTGGGCTGAGAGCCAAGGCCTTCCCCTTCGATCCCACCTTGGGAGAGACGACTGTGAACATAGGCAAATTGCTGAGCGACAATGCCCAGAACATACTAAGCCCGGAACTCAGGTGCAGGGTGTATTTCCGCACCACCTTCGCCTCCGACGCCCAGGTGCACGAATGGATGATGAACTCCGTGCCCGGCGACGGCGTAAGCGTCCGCTTCGTGGGAGGAGACATCCCCTCGGCATATACCGTTTTCGAGGGCTTCCCCAGCGGGCCGGTCGCTTTCGGCAGCGACGCCCCGCACCTGACGAACTTCCGCCGCAAGATCATCTGCGGCCCCGGCAGCATCCGCTTCGCCCACCGCGACGACGAGCACGTGCTGACCGCCGACCTGGAACAGGCCGTCCGCAACTATATCCGATTCTTTGAGTTGGCCTAGATCAGGCCCTTTTCGAGAAGGAGCTGGGCGATCTGGACGGCGTTGGTGGCTGCGCCTTTGCGGATATTGTCGCTGACGCACCAGAAGTTGAAGGTATTCGGCTGGCTGAAATCCTCGCGGATGCGCCCCACGAACACATCATCCTTGCCCCAGGCGTAAAGCGGCATGGGATATACGTTGTGCGAAGGATCATCCAGCACGGTAACCCCGGGCTCGGAAGCCATCAGGCTGCGGATCTGCGCGATGGTGAAGGGCTTGCGCGTTTCCACATTGATACTTTCGGAGTGACCGCCCTGCACCGGCACGCGCACGGTGGTGGCAGTGACGGCGATACTATCGTCGCGCAGTATCTTCTTGGTCTCGTTCACCATCTTCATCTCCTCCTTGGTGTAACCGTTGTCGAGAAAGGAATCGATGTGCGGGAGTATGTTCTGGTCGATGGGATAGGGGTAGACGGCGGGATACTCGCCCCAGTGTCCGAGGGAGGTCGCCGGAGCCAGCGGATCCCCTTCCGGCCTTTCCTTCTCCGCTATGCCGCGTTCGGTGTTCATCTGGGCGATAGCCTTGTAGCCGGTGCCGGTGACGCTTTGGTAGGTGGATACCACTATGCGCTTGATTCCCAGCTCTTTATGTATGGGGGCGAGGGGCAGAACCATCTGGATGGTTGAGCAGTTGGGGTTGGCTATGATGTAGTCGTCGGCAGTGAGCACGTCGCCGTTGATCTCGGGCACGACCAGCTTCTTCGTGGCATCCATACGCCAGAAGGATGAGTTGTCGACCACGCGGCAGCCTGCGGCGGCGAAGAGCGGCGCAAGCTGATGCGAGGTTTCCCCTCCGGCACTGAAAAGGGCGAGTTGCGGCTTCGCGGCGATGGCATCTTCGGCAGATACCACCGTCCACTCGCGGCCCTTGAAACTCACTTTGCGGCCGACGGACTTCTCCGATGCCACCGGAATGAGTTCGTCAACCGGGAAATCCCTTTCTTCCAAAACCTGCAACATTCTTGTGCCAACCAGACCCGTGGCACCTACGAGAGCTACTTTCATAATTTCAATTTTATACAAATATAATGTAATTTTGCAATATGAAACGACTTGTACTGGCACTTTCGGCCATCGCTGCAGCACTTACGGCGGGGGCGCAAGAATTCCGCATAGACGGCTCGGTGGAGCTGTATTCATCCTATATCTGGCGAGGCGACAAGGTCTGCGGAACGCAGTTCTCGCCGTCGGTGAGTTTCAATTACGGCGGATGGACGCTGCAGAGTTTCGGTTTTCTGGCGATAGACGGCAGTTACAAGGAGATAGACTGGGATCTCTATTACAGCTACAAGGACTTTTCATTTCATTTCGCGGACTATTTCTATCACGGCAGCAGCTACACCGCGCCGGAGAATTACTTCAATTTCAAGAAAGGAGAAAGCACGCACGTGCTGGAAGGGATAGTATGCTATGAGCCTGAAAGACTGCCGATTGCAGCAAGATGGTTCACCTTCGTATTCGGCAGCTGGCTGCCGCAAGCCGACGGAAGCCTAGGAAGGAATACATTTTCGTCTTATCTGGAGCTGGAAGCATATCACAAATTTGAGAATGGAGGAAAACTCTCGCTCTTCTGCGGTTCCAGCGTGCTGAAGGGCGCCTACACCAACTACACCCGCGACTTTGCGGTGATCCACATCGAGCTCCGCTACACCCGCGACCTCGACATCGCCGGCGCAGCCGTTCCAGTGACCGCCTCATATACAATTAACCCCTACGCGCACACGAGCTACCTCAATGCAGGCGTAGGGATCAGGTTCTAATGGCTATTTAGAAGGCTATAGCCAGGCCAATGCCGTTTTCGGACAGTTGGAAATTGTGCTCGGATACGAGCTTTCTTATCTTGCTGTTGCCGATAATCATCATTGTTATGCCGGTTACGGCAACCCCGGCACAGAAGCCATAAAAATACGGTCGGCCAAACGTCGGTTCTTCATCACCGATTATTGCATTGATGTTGTTCGATAATTGGCAAATAGGGGTAACAACTCCACACATCGTAAGAAATCCCCCCAAGTAAAAAAGGTTACGATTCTTCTCGAATTTGACCGTTGTTTCCGGATCGAAATAATTATGGAGATCCCATGGTTCCACCGACTGACCGCCAACGGTCAGGCCGTCCCTATGATTATAGTCCATGACCTGGCCGTTGCAAATAAATGCAGCAACCAGGAACGCCAGAATCACAAAACAGATCTTCTTCATTTTTGTTCTATCAATTCCATGGTTTTACAAGCGGCCCTGCCGGCGAAAGCAGAAACTTCGAACAAATAAGGATTGGGGCCAAGAAATCCCTCCTGAAAACTGGTTTCCACATAATAGTCCTTACCCATTTCGATGTCCAGATCCACAGAAATTCTTCGCCCTCCATATGCCCAGACCGTGTGTTTGCCGCTTTCATAAAAACGTATCTCCGTCATCGTTTTCGGAGCAGACCAGAACACCCATCTGTTATCGATGTTAACATTGTATTCAAACCCTTCCATCAAAGGATACCTGTAAATCCATACCGAGGCATATTCCGGATGGGATGACACGGAGGTTACAGCGCCAATGGCCGTTGCCGGCAGCTTGTATACATCTCCCTTGATGCTATGTTTGCTGGTATAATAGTTTGGGGCCTTATGCTCCCAGATAAAGACCGCATTGCCTCCGACTTCCCTTACTTTCTGCCTGGCAAGCTCAAGGACTTTGTCATATGTCCCCTTTTTAACTGGGGTATAGGTCCGGGAAGAAACATCGATGGTGGCAATGGGCTCCAAGCCCTTCGGTATGCTTTCCGCATCGTCCAGCAAGAGCACTTCGCCATTATACTCTCCCAAAGGCTCCGATGCCAGTTGCATGGTAACCTTAGGGGAGCATGAAAAAGAAAGCGCCGCCGTCAATAAAATGACTGATGGATATATTATCTTCATATTATTATAACGCAAGCTGGGCCAAAACGTAACCCTGTTATTTCAAAATATCATTCAGCACGCTTGAGGCGGCGAGGCGGGCGCCTTCGCCTGCACCCTGGATCAGCAGGGGGTAGGGATGGTAGGCGCTGCGGATGATGATGGCGTTTTCGGTGCCGGTGATGCGGTAGGCGGGGTGCGATGCATCCACATTCTTCACCTTGATGGAAGCCCTGTAGCCGTGCGGGCCTTCGGGATCTTTTTCGAGCGATGCCACGAAGCGCTGGCGCTGATGCGCGGCGTCTGCCGCAGCCTCGAGGGCGGCAAAATGCGGTTCGTCGGCTTCGAGGCGGGCATAGAACTCTTCCAGCGACAGGCCGGCATACTCCGGACCGATGACCGGTTCTATCTCCACCTCTTCCTCCTCCAGCGGCACTCCGGCCTCGCGGGCGAGAATCAGCAGCTTGCGCAGAGCCTCCCGGCCGCTGAGGTCGATGCGGGGGTCGGATTCGGTAAGTCCCTCGTCCTGGGCCTTCCGCACGATCTGCGCAAAACTGCAGGGGGTGAGGGTGTATTCGGAGAGAATCCTGTTCAGGGTGCAGCTGACAACGGCCTCGATGGAGAGGATTTCGTCGCTGGAATTGGCTCCGGCGGCGATGCTTTCGAGCATAGGCAGGGCAGATCCGACGGTGGTCTCATAGCGGAGGAACACCCCGTTTTCCTGGGCGGCCGCCTGCATCGCGGCGTAGTCCACGAAGGGCACTGCCAGCGCGCGGCGGTTGGAACTTACGATGTTGAGGCCTTCACGCAGCAAACCCTCGTACTCCTTGTAGATTGTTTCGCTGTCGGTGACGTCCACGAAGATACTGCCGCGGGGAGCGGTATTTCGCACAATCTGCGAAAAATCGCGCTTGTTGCTATATCCCTCGATGCGCAGCACCTTGCCCGTGCGTCGGGCAATGCGCTCGGAGGATTCGTTTATGAGATCCACCAGAGCGGAACCGACCGCGCCCTTTCCTGCGATATACAGATTGACGGTCGTAGCGGGGGCCGTCTCGAAAAACTCCCTGTGGATGGCGTTCAGGGCCTCACCGGCAACAGCCAGGCGGACGCTCGCATAGACATTCGTGCCGTCCGAAGAGCAGGACAGCGTCCTGATGCCTGCTTTCTTGAGGCAGTCCACGGTCCTGGCGCAGGCGGACTCGCCGTTGATGCGGCCAT
>CAMOIZ010000020.1 GCA_946616385.1 uncultured Bacteroidales bacterium
CAGAGGCAGAAATCCAGCGCCGAAGATTCGCTGACTTCGACTATGGTCATCGGCCCGAAGGCGCAGTGCGGAGTGCCTGCAGGAATATAGAAAAACTGCCCCGCACGCGGCTCGAGGGTGTTGAGCAACTTCACAGGATTGCCTTCCAGGCACTCGCTGTAGAGTTCGGAAGCGTCGGTGTCGCGGCGGAAGCCTATCAGCAGCCGCGAACCCTTGCCGGCATTCGCAACATACCAGAGTTTTTCCTTGCCCAGATGGTCGTAGCGGTCGCGCGCGGTTTCATCGTCGGGGCTGACGCGCAGAGGCATCTTCCCCTCAACCTTTATCCTGCGTATCTGGAAGGGAAACTGCTGCCCCCAGCCATCGAAAACGTGATCGCCGGTCAGACGGTCGAGATAGGTCTCCATCAAGTCGCCGAGAGTGCTTCCGGCAAGCCAGCCGTCGTGGACGAAAGTATCGCGGTAGCCGAGGTCCGCCAGACGGAATTCCTCGCTGCCCCAGGGGTATTTGTCTTCGATGCATGTAAGCCGGAAAGGGTAGAGTTTCTTTTCTTCCATAAATCTTTTCTGTTATCAAACGCGAAGTTAGTAATTTTTAATAACTATATTTGTATGTTATGAAACAGTTAAAGATGTTGGTTATTGCAGCAGGGGCGGTGGCCGCAGCCGCCTGCACCCCTAAAGAGAACGCGTTCAAATATTCAATCGATTCCTTCGCCGACCTGCGCATAATGCGCTATCAGGTGCCGGGATGGGACGGGCTCTCGCTCTCCCAGAAGGAATATATCTACCACCTCAGCGAGGCGGCGAAGGCCGGGCGGGACATCACCTGGGACCAGTACTGCCGTTTCAACCTCCCGGTACGCCACGCCATCGAGGCCATATTCGCGGATTATTCCGGCGCCCGGGAAGGTCAGCAGTGGGAAGATTTCGTCGTCTATGCCAAGCGGGTGTTCTTCAGCAACGGCATCCATCACCATTATGCCGAAGACAAGTTCTTCCCTGCCTGCAGCGAGGATTACTTCGCAGGCCTGCTGAAGGATGTCTCGGAAGATGAAGGCCGATGGACCGGAGCGGAAGGCCTGGTCCTGACGAATCAGGAACTCCTGAAAGTCATTTACGACCCGGACATCTATCCGCAGCGCCGCTCTTCCAACAGCGCAGGCGACATTGTGGCCGAAAGCGCGGTGAATTTCTACGGCGAAGGCGTCACCCGCAAGGAAGTGGACGAATTCTATGATGCACAGGCGCTTGCCGGCGACAGGCATCCGGTTTCCTACGGCCTCAACAGCAAGGTGGTCAAGGAGGACGGCAAACTCGTGGAGAAGAAATGGATGGTGGGCGGAATCTATTCCTCCGCCATCGAACGCATCTGCTCCGAACTGCTCAAGGCCAGGGAGTTCGCCGAGAATGAGCTGCAGAAATCCGCCATCGACAAGCTCGTGGCCTACTACCGCAGCGGAGACCTCCGCACCTGGGACGAATACAATATCGAGTGGGTGCGCGACACCCTCGGCACAGTCGACTATGTTAACGGTTTCATCGAAGATTACGACGACCCGCTCGGCCGCAAGGCTACCTGGGAGGGGCTTGTCAACATCAAGGATGCAGCCGCCTCCGAGCGCACCGAAATCCTGAGCGCGAACGCCCAGTGGTTCGAGGATCACTCCCCCATCGACCCGCGTTTCCGCAAGAGTGAATGCAAGGGCATCAGCGCGAAGGTGATCAACGCCGTGGCCCTCGCGGGAGCGACCTATCCTTCCACGCCCATCGGAATCAACCTCCCCAACGCCGACTGGATTCGCAAGGAATACGGATCCAAGAGCGTCACCATCGCAAACATCACCCACGCATACAACGCAGCAGCCCTCGAGCAGCCCAACAGCGTGCTCGCCGAGTTCGCCTGGAACAAGGCGGAAATCGAGTTCGCAAAGAAGTTCGGCGACACTATGGACGAGATACACACCGACCTCCACGAATGTCTCGGACACGGCAGCGGCCAGCTTCTCCCGGGGGTTTCCTCGACTGCGCTCGGCGAGTACCAGAGCACGCTCGAAGAAGCCCGCGCCGACCTTTTCGGGCTCTACTACTGCGCCGATCCCAAGATGGTGGAACTCGGCATCGTGCCCGACAAGGATGCCTACAAGGCCGAATATGCCTCCTACATCCGCAACGGCATCATGACCCAGTTCACCCGCGTAGAACTCGGCAAGAAGAATACGGAAGCCCACATGCAGAACCGCAAACTCATAGCCGAGTGGTGCTACGAGAAAGGACTTGCAGGCAATGTGATAGAAAAGCGCGTGAGGGATGGCAAAACGTATTTTGTGGTGAACGACTACAAGGCTTTGAGGGGCCTGTTCGGCGAGCTGCTCGGAGAGATCCAGCGCATCAAGAGCGAAGGAGATTATGAAGCCGGGAAGGCCCTGGTGGAGACCTATGCAGTGAATATCGACCCCGAGCTTCACCGCGAGGTGCTCGAGCGCTACCAAAAACTGAACCTCAAGCCTTACGGCGGATTCGTGAATCCCGACATCAAACCTGTCCTCGATGCAGCCGGCAAGGCCGTCGATTTTGAAATCAGCTATCCCGACGACTATCTGGGACAGATGCTCGAATATGGAATAAAATATCGTACTTTATGAAAGGCATATACATTTTCCTGGCCGACGGTTTCGAAGATGTCGAGGCCCTTGGCACGAACGATGTCCTGCGCAGGGCAGGACTCATGACCACGCTCGTAGGCATAGGCGAAGAGCCCTTCGCCCAGACTTCCCACGGGGCCCTCGTGGGGGTGGAAGCCAATCTCCCATTCATGGAAATAGACCATGAGGGCACTACGGAAAAGGACGTTCTCATCTTCCCCGGAGGCATGCCCGGCAGCAAGAGCCTTGCCGCCTGCAAGCCCCTCATCGAGCTTATGCAGGAGCACTACGACGCCGGCGGCACCGTGGCGGCCATCTGCGCAGCTCCCGGCCTGGTACTCAGCCAGTTGAACGGGATCGCAGGCGCCGAAGTCACTTGCTTCGACGGCTTTGAACCGTATCTCGAAAAAGCCGGTGCGCACTTCTCCCCCAAGAGCGCAATTTGCTCCGGGCGCATCATTACCGGGCGCAGCGCCGGATGGGCCCTCGAGTTCGGCCTGAAAATTGTGGAGAAAGTACGTCCGGAGAAGGTGGACGAAGTGCGTCACGCCCTCTACCTGAAAACCGAATAGAATGGAACTCAGACTCGACAAATACCTCTGGTGCATCCGCGTGTTCAAGACGCGTTCGGAGGCCACCGAAGCCTGCAAGGGCAACAAGGTGCAGGTGAACGGAGTGCCCTCCAAACCCTCGAAAGAGGTGAAGGTCGGCGACATGCTCGTAATCCGCAAAGGGCCCGTGGAACTCACCTACCGGGTGAAGGCCGCGCTGCACGCCAGGGTTGGCGCCGCGCTCGTTCCGGAGTACGCCGAGAACCTCACGCCCGAGGCCGAACTGGACAAACTCCACGCTCCGAAGGAAGTATTCTTCGTGAAGCGCGACAAAGGGACCGGCCGTCCCACAAAGAAAGACCGCCGCACGCTGGACGCGCTGTGGGATGCCATGGAAGAAGATTAAATACCTGAATATCATGAATTTTGCCTGGATAATAATGATAGTGGTGATGGTGCTCTCCCTGATAGTGCAGCAGACCCTCACCAGCCGTTTCAAGAAATACTCGAAAGTGGGCATCAGCCTAAGCGGTGCCGAAGTCTCCGCCAAGATGATGGCCGACAACGGCATCAACGACGTGCGCATCGGTTCGGTGAACGGACAGCTTACCGACCATTACGATCCTTCCAAGAAGGCCATCAATCTTTCCGATTCGGTGTACGCCCAGCGCAACATCGCCGCCGCGGCCGTCGCCGCCCACGAAACGGGCCACTGCCTCCAGCATGCCCAGGGCTATGCACCGCTGAAGTTACGCAGCGCAATGGTGCCCGTGGTCAGTTTTGCAAACAACACCGTGCAGTGGGTGCTCCTCGCCGGGGTCATCTTCATCAATGTCTTCCCCGGCCTGCTGTGGATAGGTATCGCCCTCTTCGCACTCACCACCATCTTCAGTTTCGTGACGCTCCCCGTTGAGATTGATGCCAGCCGCAGGGCCATCGCCTGGCTGGAATCCTCCGGCATCGCCACCTACGAAACCCTCCCCATGGCGAAGGACGCCCTCAAGTGGGCCGCCTACACCTACGTCATCGCCGCCCTCGGCTCCCTCGCAACCCTCCTCTACTACATCGGCGTAGCCAGCAACCGGCGGTAGGCCGCCCTCCGCTGCCGGGCAGCCATCTTGCTGTATATCAATGTTTTACTGAAAACAAATCGCCGGAAAAAGGCGATTTGTTTTCAGTAAAATGCTATAGAACAATCACTTAGCTGCCCGCATCATATTTAAATTTTTTGCTATATTTGTGAGCTGAATAGTATTTACTAAAACCTATTTAAATTATGGAATATAAAATCATCGTGCTGGCCAAGCAGGTCCCGGACACGCGAAACGTGGGAAAGGATGCGATGACGGAGGCCGGCACAGTCAACAGGGCTGCACTTCCGGCCATCTTCAATCCCGATGACCTTCTCGCTCTCGAGCAAGCCCTCCAGATCAAAGACCAGAATCCCGGCACCAAGGTAGGCGTGCTTACCATGGGTCCTCCCCGCGCCGGCGAAATCATCCGCCAGGGGCTCTATCGCGGAGCCGACACCGGCTGGCTTCTTACCGACCGCCTCTTCGCAGGGGCTGACACCCTTGCAACTTCATACGCTCTTGCAACCGCAATAAAGAAAATCGGCATGCCCGACATCATCATCGGCGGGCGCCAAGCAATCGACGGCGACACCGCCCAGGTGGGTCCCCAGGTCGCCCAGAAGCTCGGTCTCACCCAGGTTACATACGCCGAAGAGATCCTTAAGATCGAAGACGGAAAGGCCACCATACGCCGTCATATCGACGGTGGCGTGGAGACCGTGGTCGCTCCCCTGCCGCTCGTGATCACCGTGAACGGCAGCGCCACCCCTTGCAGGCCCTGCAACGCCAAGCTCGTGATGAAGTACAAACGCGCCACCTGCCCGTCCGAAAGGCCTGCAGAGCCCGGAAAGTACGATTATCTTTACGAGCAGAAGCCCTACCTGAACCTCACCCAGTGGAGCGTCGCCGATGTCGACGGCGATCCGCAGCAGTGCGGAGGCGCAGGCTCTCCCACCAAGGTCAAGGCCGTGCAGAACATTGTCTTCCAGGCCAAGGAGAGCAAGACCCTGAGCGGCAGCGACGCCGACGTCGAAGGCCTGATCCAGGAATTGTTGAACGAAAAGATTATCGGGTAGAGCTATGAAGAACGTATTCGTATATTGCGAGATCGAAGGCACCAGCGTTGCCGAAGTCTCCCAGGAACTCCTCACCAAAGGACGCAAACTCGCCAACCGCCTCGGAGTGCAGCTCCACGCAGTTGCAGCCGGCAGCGGCATCACCGGAAAGGTGGAAAGCCAGATCCTCCCCTACGGAGTGGACAAGCTCTTCATCTTCGACGCCCCCGGGCTCTTCCCGTACACCTCCGCGCCCCATACCGACATTCTGGTGAACCTCTTCAAGGAAGAGCAGCCCCAGATCTGCCTGATGGGCGCTACCGTGATAGGCCGCGACCTCGGTCCGCGCGTCAGCTCCAGCCTTACCAGCGGCCTCACCGCCGACTGCACCCAGCTTGAGATCGGCGACTACGAGGACATCAAGACCCACGAGAAATACACCGACCTCCTCTACCAGATCCGCCCTGCATTCGGAGGCAACATCGTCGCCACCATCGTGAATCCCGAGCACAGGCCCCAGATGGCTACGGTGCGCAGCGGAGTCATGCAGAAGCAGGTTCTGGACGAGAACTACAAGGGCGAGGTGGTAATAGCCGACGTCGACAGATACGTGCCCGCCGAGGCCTACGTGGTGAAGGTCATCGACCGTCACATCGAGGCCGCCAAGCACAACCTCAAGGGCTCCGCGATCGTGGTGGCCGGAGGTTACGGCGTGGGCAGCAAGGAAGGATTCGACATGCTCTTCACCCTCGCGAAGGAACTCCACGGCGAGGTCGGCGCCAGCCGCGCTGCGGTAGATGCCGGATTCGTCGACCACGACAGGCAGATAGGCCAGACGGGTGTCACCGTGCATCCCAAGGTCTACATCGCCTGCGGCATCTCCGGACAGATACAGCACATCGCCGGCATGCGCGACAGCGGCATCATCATCTCCATCAACACCGATCCCGACGCCCCCATCAACAAGATCGCGGACTACGTGATCATCGGCAAGGTGGAAGAGGTCGTGCCCAAACTCATCAAGTACTACAAGGCGAACAGCAAATAAACCGAGCGAACTATGGCAAACTACTATACCGACCATCCCGAACTGGAATTCTACCTCGACCATCCGCTCATGAAGAGGGTGGTGGAACTGCGCGAGCATTTCTACGAGGACAAAGATAAATTCGATGACGCTCCCGTCGACTACGAGGATTGCATCGAGAACTACAAGCGCGTGCTGGAGATCATGGGAGATCTGGCAGCGAACGTGATCGCCCCCAACTCGGAGGCCGTGGACCTCGAAGGTCCGCACCTCGAGAACGGACGCATGATCTACGCTTCCAAGACCTTCGAAAACCTCGACGCCATCCGCAAGGCCGGGCTCAGCGGAGTCGCACAGGCCAGGCGTTACGGCGGTCTCAACTTCCCCAACGTGCCTTTCAGCATGCTGAGCGAGATAGTCTCCGCGGCGGATTCCAGCTTCCAGAACATCTGGAGCCTGCAGTCCTGCGCCGACACTCTCTACGAGTTCGGAAGCGAAGAACAGCGCCAGCGTTACATCCCCCGCATCTGCGCGGGCGAAACCATGAGCATGGATCTCACCGAGCCCGATGCCGGATCCGACCTTCAGCGCGTGATGCTCAAGGCCACCTACGATGAGGCCGAGGGCTGCTGGAGGCTGAACGGCGTGAAGCGCTTCATCACCAACGGAGATTCCGACGTGCACCTCGTGCTCGCCCGAAGCGAAGAAGGCACCACCGACGGCCGCGGTCTTTCCATGTTCATCTACGACAAGCGCAACGGAGGAGTGGACGTGCGTCACATCGAGCACAAGCTCGGCATCCACGGCTCACCCACCTGCGAACTCGTGTTCAAGAACGCCAAGGCCGAGCTCGTGGGCAGCACCCGCCTGGGCCTCATCAAGTATGTGATGGCCCTGATGAACGGCGCCCGCCTGGGAATCGCCGCACAGAGCGTGGGTCTCAGCCAGGAGGCTTACAACGAGGCACTTGCATACGCCCGCGAACGTGCGCAGTTCGGAAAGAAGATCATCGACTTCCCCGCAGTCTACGACATGCTCGCCACCATGAAGGCCAAGCTGGACGCAGGCCGTTCGCTGCTCTACCAGACCGCCCGCTACGTGGATATCTACAAGGGGCTGGAAGATTTGCAGCGCTGCGGCCGCGAGTTGAGCGCCGAGGAGAAGCAGGAGATGAAGAAGTATTCCCGCCTCGCCGACGCCTTCACCCCGCTCTGCAAGGGCATGAACTCCGAATACTGCAACCAGAACGCCTACGACGCCATCAGCGTGCACGGCGGCAGCGGATTCATCATGGAGTACAAGTGCCAGAGGCTCTACCGCGACGCCCGCATCTTCTCGATCTACGAGGGAACCACCCAGCTGCAGGTCGTGGCCGCCATCCGCTACATCACCAACGGCACCTACCTGAACATCATGAAGGAGATGCTCTCCGACGAAGTTTCTGCAGAGCTTCAGCCACTTAAGGACCGCGTCGCCGCACTGGTCGGACGCTACGAGGCAGTGCTCGCATCGATCGCAGGAGAGAGCCAGGAGAAGCAGGACTTCATCGCCCGCCACCTCTACGAGATGACCGGCGACATCATCATGAGTCTGCTGATCCTGCGTGACGCAAGCGTGAGGGCCGACCTCTTCGCACGCAGCGCACATGTGTACGTGCGCCTCGCCGAGGCCGACTTCTCCCGTCACGAAGCCTTCATCGCAACAGTGAAGGAGGAGGATCTGGAAAACTACAGGGCGGAGTAGAATCAGTCGAACGCCAGGCCGCCGTAGCGCCGTATGTAGAACTCGTCTATAGTGCCGGTGCCCTTACGGGTCACGAGAAAGCGCACTATCTCAGCTATCTCTTCAGGCTGGATGAGTTCCGCGGCGGACAGGTCCGGGCGCATCTTCTTCACCATCTCCGTCGCCACCCCACCGGGACTTATGAGGTGCACCCTTATTCCAAAGGGCTGCACCTCTTTCGCAAATACCTGCGTAAAGCCCGCGAGGGCGTGTTTCGACGACGAGTACACGCTCTGATTCGCGTAGCCCTTGAAGCCCACCACCGAAGAAATGTTGATTACGGTGGGCCTCGACGAACGTTTCAGATGGGGAAGCGCCGCCTGGCAGAGGAAAAACGGCGCACGGGCGTTGACCGAGAACACCCTGTCCCACTCCTCGGGGGTCACCTCCGTGAACGGCCCCTGCTGCGGAAGGCCCGCGCAGTTCACCAGGACGTCCAGCCCTCCGAGGGCGGATACCGCCTCCTCAACTATCCCGGGAATGGATTCAACCTGCGAAAGGTCCGCCTCTATGCAGCAGACCTTCACCCCCTGCATTTTCGCCTTTACCTTTTCGAGAGCCGCGGCATTGCGGCCGACCAGTGCCATGTCGAAGCCAAGGGCTGCGAGTTCAAGTGCTATGCTCTCCCCTATCCCGCGGGAGGCTCCGGTAACAAGTGCTGTCATATCGCCATCAGTGTTTGCGTCACGTAAATATACGAAAATTTGTATATCTTTACGCCCTGCAGATCGCCTTCAGCTGCCTGTGGCTGCGCCATTTCCGCTTCGGCCCCGTCGAATGGATCTGGAGGATGCTCACTTACGGGCAGAGACTGCCGCTACGCTACGCTTGAGGCACCCTCCGACTGGCGCGTGCCGCACAAGTTGTTCAGACACAACGCTTTACGCAAACAGGGTTGCTCAATATCGAGCAACCCTGTTTGCGTATCCGACTGATTTACAGTCGATTGTGCGGCACGGTACCGATGCCCGCAAAATATACTTTTCAGGATTTTCCGAAGTCCCGGGCCTTCAGGTATTCAATGCAGCCGTCCACTTCCGCCTCACTGTCGCGGTCGTCGGTGGTGAACCAGAGATAATCGGATTCGAGTTCACTTCCGCGGTAGTCGAGCTGCAGTGCAGGATGCTTTCTCACGAGCTCCCGGCATCTGCCGTGCATTGCAAGGAAGCGGTACAGGAGAGGAAGCGTCGGGAAGTCGCATCGGCATCCCTGAAGCCAGAGTTCGTCCGAGCAGTAAGAACAGACTCGTGCGGCGGCATCGTAGCACTTGTAGGCATCTCTGTAGAGACCGAAGCGCAGATAATAGACCGCACAGTCTTCCAAGGCACCGCTCCAGCGCAGCAGCCAGGAGATTTCATCCCCCGCGTTGTATACCTCGCTGTATCCTTCCTCAAACCGCCTGGCCTTTTCGAGATAGTATACGGCTCCTGCCTGAACCAGAGACGGAATCATTCGTACCTGTCCGTTTTCGGTCCAGGCGACAAGGGTGCAATTTTTCTTTTGCATGATCACAACATTATTTGAAAGAACTATCCGGATCCCCGGCCCGTCAGGGCACAATACTCCCTGCCGTGGGCCTTCGCCCGGTTTGTTCAATGTCGTGATTCAGATTAGATCAGAACAGTGTAGGATGATTCTCGTCCAATTCTTTGAGGATGTGTTCCATGGTGGCCTGACGGATAAGGGCGCTGCGCGAACGTACTCCGAAACGCTTGCAGTACTCGTTGATTGCAGCCAGTTCTTTCTTGTTGAAGAAAACGCTTTTTCGGATCGTGCGTTTGAGCGCCGCGCGTTCCTTGTCGAGGTAGCGCGGGTCTATGCCTGCCTTGTTTTTCCGTGCCATGTTGCAAATATAGTAATTATTTTTATATCAATCCCTTCTCCTTGGCTTTGGAAATAAGTTCGGCGGTGTTGGAGGCGTCGAATTTGATAAGGAGCTTTTTGCGGTACCACTTGATGGTGGCAAGGCTGAGGTAGACTTTGTCGGCAATCTGCGGGCTGGTGAGGCCGGCCGCTATCAGCGGCAGAATCTGCTCTTCGCGCTCGGTAAGAAACTGCCCGTCCGCTTCGGCAGGCACGGCTGCAGACGCAGTATCATCTTCATCGTCACGTATGCCGGACATTCCCTGAAGCACTTCCCCGATGGCGGCATCGGCCCCCTCTTTCTCCTTCTGCAAGCGTCTCATCCTCAATAGGATAAGCGCCAAAAGAAGCATCAGCAGCGCAAGCGCGGCCGCCACGACCGCAACCCATGTGCGGCTGCGTTTCTGAATCGTGAGGGCACGCCGGATGAAATCGAGATTCTCCATCCCCCGGGCAAATTCCTGATCGCTGTGCACCGAATAGTACTTGTCGGCCTCCGCCAGGCAGCGCATCGCCTTGCCGGTTTTCCCCTTCCGAAGCCAGACTCCGCCCAATCCCTTCAGGGCATCGCTGATCATCAAGGAATCCGAAGCTGCACGCCCGTATTCAAGGGCCTTCTCGTAACATTCTCTCGCCTGTTCAATGTCTCCCTCGTCATACCAGGTCTCGCCCAGATTGTACCAAAGCACCGAATTGCTCTCGTTCCAGCCATGCTTGTCGAAGATCTCTCCCGCCTTCTTGTAGTACTCCATGGCGGTCGGGACGTCGTCCATCATGTTGTAGCAATTGCCCATCGCGCCGTAGAGACTGGACAAGTCATCGTCAACAATATCTTCTTTGTATGTCTCCCTATTGGTATATGACGTCTCCCCCGCCGCCATCCTGTTCACGACGGAGAGTGCCTTGTCGAAATACACCAGGGCGCTGTCGTACTGTTCCCGGCCATAGAAAATCAGACCCACCCCCTTGTATCCGTCACTCAGTTTGCTCAACCAGTTCCAACGGCCGGCAAGTCTTATGCACCTGCGTGAAAAGAGCATGGAACGTTCACCGTTTATCTGACGGTAGCCATGCATGAGGTCAAAGTAGGCGTGGATAAGTTTTTCGCACTCCTCCTGCGTTGCATTCGCTTCCCGCTCGGGAGTCCACCAGGCAACCACTCTTTCGAGCGAGTCGAGGTCATGTCCGCGATGGTCTACGTACCCGGCTTTCGCAGGGATGCACATTGCGAGAAAAAAAAGGAACAAGGCTGGTCTTCTCATACTTGCGAAGTTAGCAATTTCCTTCAGATTCTACCCTAAAGCAGTGAAATTCTATACTTTAGGATAGTAGTTTCTATCCTTTGGGATGGTGTTTTTGGAGATTCGATTGACGAACTTTGCATTGGATAAACCAGACAAGGTCAATACTAAATCAAACTATTATGAAAAAATCTATCCTTCTAGGCCTGATGGCCGCATGTACACTTTTCTGTGCCGCATCATGCAGCAAGTCCGCTGACGATGAGCCGGAATCCAATGATGGAAGAATCACTTACACCAATGTAAAAATCAGTGAGACATCCGATGCCATCACACTCACCTACACCATGAAAACGGGTGGAGAGTCGGTGGAAGTAAAGCAGGAATGGAAGTTCAGCGGGCAGGAATGCACATCAGCGGTGATGACCGAGACTTTCAGCAGCGAAAAAACCGCCAAGGATGCATATAATGCCTTGAAAGAGGAGTATGGTTCCAACGTTTCAATTTCCGGCAAAAAGGTCACGGTGGATATGACCGGTGATTATACCGGAATGACTCGTGAGATTATTTCCGCTGTCGCTTCGGGAATGAAGCAATCGCTTGAAAACGGTATAGGTGCATAGTACTATGAAAAAACTGTTATTGGTAATTGCAGCCCTTCTTGCTGCGTGCTGCGTCGCTTCCGCACAAGGCGCCCTGCTCAAGAAACTCGGGCAGAAGGCCATGGGGGCTGCCGAGAAGAAACTCGGACAGAAGGTCGAGCAGACAGTTTCAAAAAAAGTGGGAGAGGCACTGGGGGTTGAAGAGAAAGAGGCCCAGGCAGCCCAGGCGGCAAGCGCGCTGGGAGTCTATACCGGCACCGGGAATCCTTCCGGCAGCACGTACGCCGAAAGTCTGCTGGATGCAGGCTCGGGCAGCGGATATTTCGCTCCGGAGATCGAAAAAAGTTCGTATTCCTTCAAGACATACTCCCAGGCCATGAGCGCACGGCCAGCATGGGCTACGGAGGCCGAGATTTCGGGCAAGGAAGGCCTGGAATCGTATCTGGCACGGCTCGCCGACTACGAAAAGGCCGTGAATGAGTTGTGCAGCGCCTACATGGCGCAGCAGAATGCCCTGTCGGAGCAATCAATGAAAGGGGTCGGCACCGATGCACGTTGCGACACAATCGCCGTCAGACTCAGCGAGATTTACGAAAAGCAGTTCGAGGGGGCGCTGTCGCAACTTACCACAGGAGTATCTTCGCTCCAGAGCCTGATGCTGGGAGGAAAAGCGGCCATCGACGAGAATACGCTTGCGGGTGCCCTGTTCAAGCTCAAGAAACAAATCGCAGCAGCCTGGCCGCGTTCGCAGGAGTGCCATCAGGTGAACGTGCTGGAGCAGCAGTCCCAGAGCAAGGAGAGCCGCTCCCGGCAGAACGAGATCATCGACAGCTGGAACAAGCAGCAGCTGCAGCGCTGGCTCTCCACCATCAAACGTTTCGATGAGAAAAATGGCGCCACTGCGCTTCGCATAGCGGAACTCGACGCAGAACTGGAGTCCATGGGTGCAGCCACCAGGAAAACATCTTCCTGGGCAAGCGCAAAGTCGATGGCCGCCACACTCAACGGACTGGTGATCAACTATACCTCCATGCCCCACCTTCTTTTTGACTGTCCGCTGGTACGCCACGCCTGGGAGGATTGATCATGGAGCCTGCAAAAATTCGCTTGAGCGCGAAAGAACAGCTTATCCTCAGGCTGATCTCCGAGGGCAAGACCAGCCCTCAGATAGCAGAGGAACTGTGCCTGAGTCTTCCTACCATCAAATGGTACCGGAAGCGGATACGCACAAAATTCGACGTTTCCACAACCGTTGAAGTGATAAGGAAAGCAATAGAACAAGGAATATTATGAAAAGATTATTTGCTACATTTTTATGTTTCGCCGGGGTCTGCGGAATGACTTCCTGCGACTTCAACGCCCTGCTCGATTTCATTGAGCAGCAGGAACAGAATCAGAACGAAGAAGAGGGTGAAGACGAGGGAGGTGACATCTATGACGGCATCACCCGCAGTGAGATGAACGAAAAGGGATACTCGATCAAACTCGAGTACACAGACGTGGAAGGCTATTCAAGCAACAACGGATACGTCGTCTACACCCGGAAAAAGGGGAAAGAGCGCTGGGATGCGGTGAGCAAGAGCCGTATAGCCATTTATATCGTGGACACCGACAGTGAAAGCGCCTACAGGTTCTATCAGTGGATCGAAGAGGACGGAAGCAAATCCGGAGGATGGGAAGACGAGGTGGAGTACTATTCCACCAGACAGACTGTGACCAACTCGTTCAACGACCTCATCTACGACGGCAGCGGGCTGCTCCAGTATTACGGATTCTCCAAGAGCGACAAGCAGGAGAAGATTCTGGATCTGCCCTGCGACGTCTGGACCGGGACCTACACAAAAAAAGAAACTCAGATGCATGCTTCCACCTACGGCAGCATGACATCCAAGCTCGGCAATACCGGGGAGTTTTACGTCTGGAATGAACTCACGCTCCGCACGATAGTAAACGGAAAGACGCAGACCGAATGCTCCGCCATCGTAATAGGCCTCGACGACAAACCTTTCCAGAAAACTGCGGACATTACCTGGATAGAATAGCTTCTGCCGG
>CAMOIZ010000021.1 GCA_946616385.1 uncultured Bacteroidales bacterium
GACGGTAGCGCCCTTGATCTCAACCTTACCGAAACCGAGCACATCGTAGACTCCGTTGCTGAAGGTATAGGTGGTGACAGTAGTGGATTCGTCGTTGTCGGATGCCTTGGTAAACGCTGAAGGAGCAACCTGCGAAGAACTCTCCTTGGTAATGATGGCATATCCGGATTCAGTAAATTCTATGCTCTTGATTTTGTCGCCTTTCTTAGTGGTGACGGGAGCTGCTGAGAGATCGACCACGACGGCCTGATCGGCATAGGTAGGAGCCTCTACGGGCTGGGCAACATAATTGTCGTCGTCGCCATAGGGATCATTGTTCTTGTTGCATGATACGAACACTGCCGTAGATAGGGCTGCAACAACGAGAATAGTTTTAAGATAAAGTTTCATATTACTGAAAATTTAAAGATTAACGATTTAGAAAAGTCGGATGTTCAGACCGATTTTGATGCAAGGAAGGAAATCCTTGAGCAGAGGCAATTCTCCATTCTTGGCCTTGTCGATCAGGTCGTCTTGCTGTCCATACTTGCCAACTATAGGTTTTCCGGTGAAGTCGAAGGAGTCTTTGTGGTCGACAGTCGCACTGCTGATTGCGGAATCCTGCTTGAGTTTGTAGTCGCGGGCATAAAGCTCGAAACCGCCGGTCTTGAGCAGACCGAGATCGAGACTCAGGCTCATCCACTTCTTGAGATTGCAGACACGGCCCCAGCCGATTCCGAAATAGGGCATCAGGGTCTTGTTTGCGCGCAGACCTGCATGCACGAAACCATCGGGGTCGGTAGAGACGGAAACATGACCGGGCTCATTTGCCTCCTTGTATGAAATGGAAGTCTTCGCGTAATCTTCCTTGCTCAATTGCTGGACACCGGTGAGATCTGCGGTTCCGTGAAGAATTTCACCGTCGCCTCCGAAGAGACCTGCGGTGATGTGGAATGCACCCTTCTTGGAAAGGTAGAAGTCAATCATCCCGTAATACTGCATGGTAATGTCGGCCTTCACGGGAATGTTGGAAAGGTCGAGTTTGGTGCTGTTGTCAAGTTCCCAGGAACCTAGATCCAAGTTGGTCTTATAGGAATAGACGCTGCTGAGGAAGTTGTATCCGCCTCGGATTGCAAAGTGCCCTCCGATAGGAAGTCCTACGTTGGCTGTGAGACCATCCATCAGGCCGGCGGAAACGCCGATCCCGAGATGGTTGAATAAACCGTATTTTTTCTCTCCCTTTTCCTT
Source organism: uncultured Bacteroidales bacterium (assembly GCA_946616385.1). Classification (GTDB taxonomy): domain Bacteria; phylum Bacteroidota; class Bacteroidia; order Bacteroidales; family UBA932; genus Cryptobacteroides. Next base: position 1,228 of record CAMOIZ010000021.1, read on the forward strand.
CTTTTCCTTAACGGCTTTTTCTTTCACCACCTTCTCCTTCTTCACCTTTTCTTTCTTCACTTTCACGGGCTCTTCGACTACGGTGGTTTCGGGTTCCTGAACTTCGGTGACCGGTTCGGTCACTTCGGGCTGATCAAGCACTACAACCGGAGGTTGCTGGGGCTCCAAATCTTTGGTAAGGTCAATTTCCTGAGCCGACAGGCTTGCAGGGATCGACACTAGAATTGCGGCTAGGAATGCCAATGAATGTTTCTTCATAATGAGGAGTGTAAATTAGTATCAGTCAACAAGTCACAAATATAAGTAAAAGATGCGAGATATTGAAGAAAAGTTGCAATTAAAGATTTTTTGCCACCACCGGGTTGCCGTAAATATGCCAGAAGATGTCGCGCAGTTCGTCTTTGTCGAGCTTGCGTTCGGCCCTGGACAGTTTGTGTTCAGTGTATTTCTTGAACTTGTCCAGGTCTTCTTCAGTGTAGAACTCCGAGAACTTGTTCCCGCCGGTCATGAGGTCGTAGCCCATGTAATTTGTCTTCCAGAGTTTGTAACCGCTTATGATCCGTTCGTCGAGAATCTGCCGGATGGCCTGGTAGCGGTCGTTCTTCTCGTACCATGACGCTCTTGAAATCTCGTTGTCGCTGAGAGGCTTTCCCACGCAAAGGTGTATGCCTCCCTTCCACTGGCGGATGCCGGTAAGGATGCTGTGCATGTCTTCCGTTTCCTTTTTCTTGTATTCGCCTGTGGTCTTCTTAATGAGGATTTCGCGGGCTTTCCTGTAATCGCAGGGCTCGTATTCGTAGGAAATCGACATCGGAACGATGTTCAGATCCTTGAAGTTGGTCTTGAAGTCCCCTTCCCCGCTCATGTCGAACATTTTCAGGAGCCCCTGTTCGGTGACGTCCAGGCCGTTCTTGGTGCGTCCTTCGCGCTGGGCGATCCACACCGAGCTTTTTCCGGAAGTGATTTCGGACCGGATGAATTTCGAAAGTATCTGCGAGGACAGGTACACTTCCCTGGCGGAGATGCCGCGGATGACGGTAATCATGCGGTTGGACCTGAGCAGAGTTTCCACCACCCTGTTGGCCAGCAGGTTGCTGCCTACGCAGATTTCGGTGAGAGGGATGTTGTTGAGCATCAGCATCCATTGCGTAAGGGCCGGATCGAGCACGATGTCCCTATGGTTGGAGATGGCCAGGAATTTGCCTTCGAGCTTGCGGAGATTCTCCACTCCCTCGTAGGTAAAACCCGACGAGGAACGGCCTACCACCACGCTCACGGCCTTTGAAACGATGGAATACTGGAAGTCGTCCACCCCCGTTATATTCAACAGCATCTGCTTTATAGTGCTGACCGGGAATTCGGGGAAAATGTACTTGCTGATCGCCGGGAGGGCGGGATGATGCGCGAGTTTGTGAAGGGCTGCTACCGCCTCTTCGTCGTTGTAGGGCTGGATGTTTTCTAAATCTTCCATATTAGCAGTGTCTGAAAAGCAGGGAACTGTCGCCGTAGCTCAGGAATCTGAACCCGTGCGACAGCGCATAGTCATAGATAGTGCGCCAGTCACCGCCAACGAAGGCGGAGATCAGCAGAATGAGAGTACTTTCCGGTTGATGGAAGTTGGTTACCATGAGATCGACCAGGCGGAACCTGAACCCAGGCACGATGATGATGCGGGTGCCCAGTTTGAGTTCCTGCAGGTCGCGGGCTTCGAGATAGTCTATGATGGCATCGAGGGCTTCGCGTGTGGAGTATGGATACTCACGTTCGTAAGGGGCCCACTGGGCGATGTCCTCCGGAGCGCCCTTTTCGATTATCGAGACTCCGGCGTAGTAGAGAGACTCCAAGGTGCGGACGGATGTAGTGCCTACCGCGATGCAGGGCCTGAGGGCATCACGCAGTTCGCGGAGAAGCCCGATGCTCACCACGAAAGGTTCCCTGTGCATCGGATGCTCCGAAACGTTGGAACTCTTCACAGGGAGGAATGTCCCGGCACCTACGTGAAGACAAACATTCTGGGTTTCAATACCTTTAGCCCTGATTGCCTCAAGCACTTCTTCAGTAAAATGAAGCCCTGCCGTCGGGGCTGCCACCGAACCTCTGACATGAGCGTACAAGGTCTGGTATCTCTCCAGATCTATGGCTTCGGTCTCCCTGTTGAGATAGGGAGGGATAGGCACCTGGCCACATTCTTCCAGAACCCTGGAGAACGCTTCTCCTCCTTCCCATGCAAACTCTACAATGCCTGTCTGGCCGTCTCTCGACAGGAGTCTGGCCGTGAGATTCATGGCCGCCAGAGCGGAATCAGCCGGGCAGTCGTAGTGGAGAATATCATCTTTCCAGCGCTTCGAATTGCCTATCACGCACTTCCAGCTGCACATCCGTGTGCTTGCGAAACTTGTATTGTATTCTGCAGGCTCTACAGGTTCAAGACAGAAAATCTCGATATGTGCTCCGGTTTCCCGCAGGAAATGCATCCTGGCGGGGACAACCTTCGTGTCGTTGAAAACCATCAGGGCATTGTCCGGTAGGAAGTCCGGCAGGTTCCTGAAAATGGATTCCCGTGGCACACCGTCCTTGTAAATCAAAAGTTTCGATGCGTCTCGTTGGGGAAGAGGGTATTTGGCGATCCTATCGTCCGTCAGGGGATAGGCGTAATCTTCAATTTTGATATCAGGTATCATATGTGCAAAGATAATCAAATATTCATATCGTTCGGCAGCGCCATGTGCATGTGTAAAAATCATGACGAAATACTGTTTACAAAATTTCACATTTCTAAAGTGATATATGCGATTATGTAGCCGTTACAAATATTATTTACGTTTTTGAACAGTCTTGCGAAACTTATGCATAAGAAAAATTTATAACACTTTTAAGTGGTTTATAAATAGTTAAAAATCAATATATTATACAATAATATCTCATGTGATAAATTAGAAAGATAGTGCTCTTGCTGCCTTAACGTGTGTCCTGGCCCGCACAGGGGATGTGTTTTCCCAATAATATAAATTATCAATCCCTTATTATCAAATAATTAATATTAATTATCTATTGTAATTGTTCATGATATTCATGTGTGTTTCCTCCTTTATCCTCCGGTTACATTTACAAAAATTAATTTTGTATTTACAATTATAATTCTTACATTTGTAAAAATTAGTTTAAGAAAATGAACACTCGCCTTCAGCAGTTTTTGAGCGCAGAGAACCTGACTCAGTCGCAATTTGCCGACAGCATCGGCGTTGCCAGGGCAAGTATCTCGCATATCCTCGCAGGAAGAAACAAGCCCGGTTTCGAATTCGTGGAAAATCTTGCGAAACGCTACCCCGCCCTGAACATAGAATGGTTTATTACTGGCAAAGGCAGGATGTATAAGTCTTCTGCAGATGTCCCGGAACAGCCCGCTGCGGAGCTTTTCGAGCCGGATCCTATGCCAGTTATTGAAAGTGATTCTTTAGATGAACCCGTGCAATACGTTAATAATAAACGTAAAGTTGCAAAAATCCTGCTTTTCTACACCGACGGTACTTTTGAAGAGTTTACCAACCAATAGGATTATTTGGTAAATTTGTGCCATGAGTACTATTAAAGCATCAGTCTGCACAATAGGCGACGAGATACTGATAGGTCAGATCGTCGACACCAATTCTTCTGTGATTTCCCGCGCATTGGGCGAGCTCGGCATCAGGACATGCCGCATGGTTTCCATTGCCGATGATCGTGCGGCAATCATCAATACACTTTCCAACGAGCTGGAAAACAATGAGATAGTTATTTGTACCGGAGGCCTCGGCCCTACCAAGGACGACATTACGAAAGATGCGCTTGCAGAGTTGTCCGGTACCGACAAATATGTAAGGAATGCTGAACAGGAGGCCATAGTTCACCAGATACTCAGCGCGCGCGGCCTCGATGTCCTGGACATAAATCTTCGCCAGGCCATGGTTCCGGATAGCTGCGAGGTTATCCTTAACCGAAGGGGTACGGCTCCTATCATGGCATTTACTTTCGAGGAATCCCGCTTCGGCCACCCTGCCGTGCTCTATGCCATGCCTGGAGTCCCCTACGAGACCGAAGCCGCTCTGCCGGACGTTCTCAAACATATAAAGCTTCACTTTGAATCGGAGCCTATATATCATAAAACCATAATGACTTACGGATTGGCAGAATCTGCTCTTTCCAAACTGATCGCCCCTTGGGAAGATTCACTCCCCTCCGACATGCATCTTGCATATCTTCCCAACCCTCTCACGGGCGTGCGTCTGCGTCTTTCGGTGTATGGGGCGGACTCCGATGCCGAAAAGCGCGTAAACGAGCGTATAGAGACTCTAAAGCCCCTTCTCGGGGCTAATCTGTACTCCGAGTCCGACGATACCCTCGAGGGTACCATAGGCCGCCTGCTGCGTGGAACAGGCAGGACACTCAGCGCGGCCGAGTCGTGCACGGGAGGAGAGATAGCCCACCTGATCACCACGATTCCCGGATCGTCCGAGTATTTCCTGGGCTCCGTCACTTCCTATGCTCCAGAGGTCAAGCAGAAAGTCCTGGGGGTGAAAGCCGAAACCATTGAACAGTTCGGAATCGTGAGCAGTGCTGTCGCCGAAGCTATGGCTGAAGGAGTACGCAAGCTTACCGGCAGCACCTTCTCTGTAGCCACCACCGGATGGGCGGATGCCTACGGCGATGAGCACGAACCTGCCGGAACAGTATGGGTCGGAGTGTCCGGACCGGACGGAACAGTGTCCCGGAGATTCCAGTACAAAGGTGACCGGAAGCGCAATATCGAGCGCTTTGCGGCCTCTGCCATCGATCTTTTGCGCCGTTACATTGCTAAATAGCCAATGTGTTGAAAATCAATAAAAGTAACAACTGTGTTAATTAGTATAACACAGTTGTTACTTTTACTATTTTAAACTATAATACAATCTTATCTTTGCGCAGAAATCACGCGTAGAAGGTTGTCAGAGGCTATTTTTTCAATAATATCGTCGCTGAATCCCCTTTTCGACAGACCATCGAAGATCAAGGGCAGTTTATCGATACTTTCGAGCCCTTTTGCTGTGTGTTCGATACCGTCGTAATCGGTTCCGATACCCACTCCTTCGGTGCCGGCGACATTCACTGCATGCTCTATGTGATCCAGCACGAGCTCGAGTTCCGGCATGGGTCTGGAGTCCGGATTGTCATCGTCGTAGTCGGCGAAGTCATCGGTAAGGAAACAGGGGAAAATACTCATGCACACTACCCCGCCCTTCTCGGCTATGCCTCGGATAAGCTCATCCGGAAGATTTCGTTTGTGGGAGCAGAGCGCACTGCAGCATCCGTGGGTATACGCGATTGGTTTGGCAGAGATGGCCAGCACGTCCCTTACGACATTGTTGGAGGTGTGCGCCACATCCACTATCATTCCAAGATCGTTCATCACCGGCACCAGTTCCTTGCCAAGAGGGCTGAGCCCTCCCCACTTTCCGGCTCCCGTGCATGAATCGCAGATGTCGTTGTCTTTGCTGTGGCACAGGGTGACATATCGGACGCCTTTGGAGTAAAGGTCTTGAAGGACACCCTCCCTGCCCAAAAGGGCGGAGCCGTTCTCCAAGCCTAAAAATATAGATGACAATCCGTTCTTTGCATTGGTCTCAAGTTCTGCTTTAGAAGTCGCGTAGGCCACCTTGTCTGCATTCAAGGCAACTTGCCTGCGCAGTTCTTCGAGCATTTCGTACGCGTAGGAAGTTGCTTCCTTGTTTGACATGGCTGCAGGGATGTACAGCGCAAAGAAAGATCCGCTTACTCCCCCTCGCCGCATCTTGGCAAAGTCGACCTGTACTCCGGGATTATCGATTCCGAAATCACGTCCGCGATACATCTGCGTGGGCGCATCGCAATGAGCATCAAGTATATACATAGTGTTGTCTAATCTATCAGTTCACCCCATTCCTCGGTCTTGGCGTCAAGGTCGCGCTTGCATTCCAGATACTCCCTGGTGAGTTCCATAATGTCGTCACCTTCCTTGGGCGCGGAAAGGACCGCCTCTATCTCCTTCATTTTCTTCTCCAGTTTCTCGATTTCACTTTCCAGATAGGAAATCCTGTTCCGCTTCTTTTTCTCCTCCTTGCTCTTTGCCTTCTGTTGATCGTAGGATACCCTGTCATTCTGGCCGGCCTTTTCCTCCTGGGACACCTGGCTTACAGGACTATGATCCTTGAACCGTTCCAACTCCTGAAGCGACTCCAGATGCCTCATGCGCAGGAAATCGGCGACACCGCCCAGGAATTCCCTCACATGGCCGTCACGGAACTCGTAGACCTTGTCTACCAGCCCGTCCAGGAAGTCGCGGTCGTGCGAAACTATAACCAATGTGCCGTCGTATGCCTTCAGTGCCTGCTTGAGAATATCTTTCGACTTGATGTCCATGTGGTTCGTGGGTTCGTCGAGAGCAAGCAGATTGTGGCTCTGGAGCATCAGCTTTGCCATTCCGAGACGCGCCCTCTCCCCTCCGCTTAGCACGGATACCCGCTTGTCGATGTCTTCGCCACGGAAAAGGAACTGGGCGAGGATGTCACGCAACTTTGCGCGTATGTCTCCAACCGCAATACGGTCGAGTGTGCTGAACACTGTTTCGCTTTTATCCAGTACATCTTCCTGATTCTGGGCGAAGTATCCGAAGTCCACATTGTGCCCGAGCCTGGACTCGCCGGAGATTGGTTCCAACTCCCCCACAATCACCCGCATCATCGTGGTCTTGCCCTCGCCGTTGCGTCCCACGAACGCCACCTTCTCCCCTCTCTTGATCTCTATTTCCGCATCCCTGAAAACCACTTTCTGCGGATATCCGACGGTAAGTTCATGGCATTTGTAGGCAATGTCGCCGGAGCGTGGAGACGGGGGGAATTTGACCGTGAGGGTGGCATTGTCGGTCTCGTCGATTTCTATCCTCTCGAGCTTTTCGAGCGCTTTGATGCGGCTTTGCACCTGGTTCGACTTGGTGGGCTTGTAGCGGAAGGCGCGGATGAAGTCTTCCGTCTTCTCTATCATGCGCTGCTGGTTCTCGTAGGCCGCAGTCTGCTGGGCGATGCGCTCCGCACGCAACTGTGTGTATCTGGTATAAGGGACCTTGTAGTCGTAGATGCTGCCAAGCATCAGTTCTACGGTACGGGTGGTGACCGTGTCGAGGAACTTGCGGTCGTGCGAAACCAGCATCACAGCCCCTTTGTAGTCTTTAAGATAGCCCTCCAGCCACTCGATGGACTCTATGTCCAGATGGTTGGTGGGCTCGTCGAGCAGCAGCAGGTCGGGCTGACGCAGAAGTATCTTGGCAAGTTCGATTCGCATGTTCCAGCCCTGGCTGAAGGTCTCGGTCGGCCGGTCAAGCTCGGAGGGCAGGAAACCCAGTCCTCGAAGAGTCCGCTCTGCCTGCACCTCGGGAGGCTCGGAATGGAAGACCGCAAGGCGGTCGTTCACTTCATTGAGACGCTCTATGAGAGAGAGGTATTCGCTTGATTCATAGTCGCTTCTTTCAGAGAGCTCCTGTGTGATCCGCTGCGCTTCCCGCTCGGCCTCGTTGCTCTCGTCGAAGGCACTCATCGCCTCTTCCATCACACTCCTTCCCCGATGATGCTCCATGATCTGGGGAAGATAACCGATGCTTACGTGCTGCGGCTTGTCCACGCTGCCCGAGGTGGGATTCGCCTCACCGCAGATAATTTTCATCAGCGTACTCTTGCCCGCGCCATTTTTGCCAACGAGTCCGATTTTGTCGGACTCGCTGATATGGAAATTGATGCGGGAAAAGAGTTCCCAGCTTCCGAAACTGACGGTGAGGTTGTTGATGGATATCATACGTCGTATTCTTCCATCAACTCCCGGAAATGCTCGGGACAAGCCATTATGCGGCCGGTATTGCTGTCCATGAAGCCCAGGGTGACCACGCCGTCGGCGCAGAGCACGCCGTTCTGATTATATACGGCCTGCTTCACCACCAGTTTGGCCAGTGGCAGGTTTTCAATATCGGCGGTCACGCGGAGAACGTCTCCTATCTTTGCGGATGCATGATACTTGACTTGTATGCTTGCGACCGGGAATACTATGCCGTCGGCCTGGCACTTCTCAATGCCGTAGCCCCACGAGGAGATCATCTCGTCCCGTGCACACTCGAAATAGCGTATGTAGTTGCTGTGATGCACGATACCCATGGGATCGGCCTCATAATAGCGCACGGGGATATTGGTCTCGAAATGAATCATAATCCAAGGGCTTTAAGCGAGTTCTCCAGTGCCTCGATACGCTGCAGGGCGTCGGCTTCCTTCTTGCGCTCGGCGGCAATCACCGCCTCGGGAGCGTGTGCGACGAATCCCTGGTTGGAAAGCTTGCCACGTACGCCGGCAAGGAACTTCTTCTGATATGCAAGGTCGGCTTCCAGCTTGCTGCGTTCCTCGTCGACGTTCACGAACTCTGCGAGAGGCACGCTCATCTGCACAGTCCCCACGATGAAGGATGCGGATGCTCCTTCTGCGGTACCTTCCTTGACGCTGACATTGCCGAGTTTGGAAAGCGAGGGATATAGTTCTGCAAGGCTGTCATCGGCCACATAGAGGTCCAGAACCTGCTTTGCAGGAATTCCCTTCTGTGCCCTTATGGCACGGATGTTCACTATGGCATCCTGCAGGAGGGCGAACTTGTCGAGGAATTCCGCGCTGAAAGGCCCTGCGACAGGAGTGCGCTGATACATTATGGTCTCGCCAGGATTGCGCTTGTCCATCGCCTGCCAGAGTTCCTCGGTGATGAAAGGCATCACGGGATGTATCAGTTTGATCAGCTTGTCGAAGAAACTTACCGTGGCTTCGTAGGTAATGCCGTCGATAGCACCGCCGAATGCCGGTTTCACAAGCTCCAGATACCAGCTGCAGAAGTCGTCCCAGAAGAGCTTGTAGATAGCCATCAGGGCGTCGGAGATACGGAACTTGCCGTAGTGGTCCTCAACCTCGGTGATGGTGCGGCTGAGGAGATTGTCGAACCATTTGACGGCCTCGAGTGCGTATGCAGGCTGCTCGGCCTTGGTGTCCACGCTCCAGCCGTTGATCAGCCTCCAGGCGTTCCAGATCTTGCCGCAGAAATTACGGCCCTGCTCCACCTGCGATTCATCGTAGAAGATGTCGTTGCCTGCCGACGAGCAGAGCAGCATGCCTATACGCACCGCGTCTGCACCGTACTTGGCGATCAGGTCGAGAGGATCCGGGCTGTTGCCCAGGGTCTTGCTCATCTTGCGTCCGAGCTTGTCGCGCACGATACCAGTGAGATATACGTTGTGGAAAGGCACGTCGCCCATGAACTCGTTACCTGCCATGATCATGCGGGCCACCCAGAAGAAGAGGATGTCCGGACCGGTCACGAGGTCGTTGGTGGGATAATAATAGGAAAGATCCCTGTTGGGCTTGTGCTCAGGGTGTCCGGGACGCTCGGCGTCGAACACGCTGATGGGCCAGAGCCAGCTGCTGAACCAGGTGTCAAGGACATCTTCGTCCTGACGCAGGTCGGCGGCTGTATATGCGGGATTGATGGCCTGGGCGGCCTTCAGTGCTTCTTCCGGAGTAGCTTCCACCACTATCTTGCCGTCCGGCAGATAATAGGCGGGAATCTGCTGGCCCCACCAGAGCTGGCGGGAGATGCACCAGTCGTGCACGTTCTCCATCCAGTGACGGTAGGTATTGCGGTATTTGTCGGGGATGAGTTTCACTGCACCGCTCTCGACGGACTCCAGGGCCTTGGCAGCCAGATCCTCCATTTTGAGGAACCACTGGGCGGAGAGTTTGGGCTCTATGACGGCGTTGGTGCGTTCGGAGTAACCCACGGGCGAGATGTACTCTTCCACCTTCACCAGATTGCCGGATTCCTCCAGCATCTTCACTATGTTCTTCCTGGCCTCGAAACGGTCCTGACCCACAAGGATCCGGGCCTTTTCGTTCAGGCGGCCGTGATCGTCAATGATGTCCATCACGGGCAGGTTGTGCCTGAGGCCGATTTCGTAGTCGTGCGCGTCGTGGGCGGGCGTGACCTTGAGGCAGCCCGTACCGAAATCCATCTCCACGTAATCGTCCTCGATCACAGGTATCTCCCTGTTGATCAGAGGGATGAGCACCTTCTTGCCATGCAGGCGGAAGTGCCTCTCATCCTTGGGATTCACGCAAATGGCGGCATCGGCCATGATGGTCTCCGGACGCGTGGTCGCAATCACCAGATAGTCGTCGGTAGGATTGCCGGCGCCGTCGGAAATATAATACTTCAGATGATAGAAGTGGCTCTTGGTGTCGCGGTGGATGACCTCCTCGTCGCTCACTGCGGTAAGCCCTTCGGGATCCCAGTTGACCATGCGTACTCCCCTGTAGATCAAGCCCTTCTTGTAGAAATACACGAAGGTGTTGATCACGGCCTTGGAAAGTTCCGGATCCATGGTGAACTTGGTGCGGTCCCAGTCGCAGGATGCGCCGAGTTTGCGGAGCTGCTGAAGGATGATTCCTCCGTGCTCCTCCTTCCACTCCCATGCGTATTTGAGGAACTCTTCGCGAGTGATATCCTCCTTGGAGATACCCATGCCCTTGAGTTTGGCCACAACCTTGCTTTCGGTGGCGATGGATGCGTGGTCGGTGCCGGGCACCCAGCATGCGTTCTTGCCGTCCATGCGGGCCTTGCGGATGAGCACGTCGTTAAGGGTGTTGTTGAGCACATGGCCCATGTGAAGGATACCCGTCACGTTGGGCGGAGGTATCACGATGGTATAAGGTTCACGGGAATCGGGCTCCGAATGGAAGCAACGGTTGTTGATCCAGTAAGAATACCACTTGTCCTCCACTTCGGAGGGATTGTATTTAGCGTTCAGTTCCATAATCTGCAAATTTAATCAATTCCTCGTAAACTTTATGTACGGGGAAGCCCATAACGTTGTAAAAAGATCCGCTTATGCCCGTTATGGCGGCATATCCTATCCATTCCTGGATTCCATAGGCCCCTGCCTTGTCGTAGGGACGGAAAGTGTCGACGTAGTAGAAGATTTCTTCGTCGCGCAGTTCGCGGAAATGCACAAGGGTGGAGTCGGTGACGGTCTCGCTGCGGGAGCAGTCGCGCACGGTCACAGCCGTTATCACCTCATGGGTGCGCCCGGACAGAGTCCGGAGCATCTGCACGGCCTCCTCCCTGGAGTGCGGCTTTCCCATGATCAGGCCGTCGAGCAGCACCATTGTGTCGGAGGTGATGAGGATCTCATCGTTTTCCAGCGGCCTGTGAAAGCCTTTGGACTTGCCTTCCGACATCAGCGCGGGAACCTGCGAGTGGGGCACATCCGGGCTGAAGTTCTCCTCGAAGTTGTTGCGTGTATCCACCTCGAAATCAACATTAAGCCCTGCAAGCAACTCTCGCCTGCGGGGAGAATTGCTCGCCAGAATCAGCTTCTTTCCTTTAAGATCCATCGCTCAGAATACCTTCTCGTAATCGTCGTCGTCGAAGTACCATTTGCCCTGGGTGCGCAGCAGTCTCTCAATGATCTCACGCAGGCAGCCCTTTCCGCCGGGAGCGTCGCACATATAGTCCGCTGCCTTGAGGGCATCGCGCGCTGCGTCGGCAGGCACCGCACCTATCCCGGCGGCTTTGATCACGGGCACGTCCGGCACGTCGTCCCCGATGTAGAGGACCTCCGAACGGTCGAGGCCGTGACGGGCGCAGAAATCGTCCAGGGCCTTGATTTTGCCACGGCACTGCATGTAAATGTCTTCCGGAGCCATTCCACAGGTTATGAAGCGATTGCGAACGCCTTCGGTCTCCCCTCCAGTGAAAACGGCAAGGTGATAGCCCCTCATGAGGGCCACCCTGATGGCGAAGCTGTCTTTGGCGTTGAAAACCCGCACCATCTCGTGGTTGTCGTATGCGAGCAGGCTGCCGTCGGTAAGCACGCCATCGACGTCGAATGTGATGGCCTTGATTTTCTTCCAGTTGCTCATTACGACTTGGCTCCCCCTCCCTGCATCATGTCCGCCAGATTGAAGGTATTGCCATTGGCTGCGCCTTCCAGCATGATCTTGCCGAACTGCGACTCATATTTGCCTACATTGTCGGCAAGCGCGTTCAGCAGACGTTTCGCATGTTCGGGGCTCATGACTACCCTGTTGTTGATCTTGGGGCCGGGCATTCCGGGAAGAGTGCTGGCGAAGTCTATAACGAATTCACTGCGGGAGTGAGAAATGATTGCAAGATTTGCGTAAGAACCGCTGGCTATCTGGGGATCCAGATTCAGGTTCATCTTGTTTTCTTTGTTACCGTCCATAATAGTCAATTGTTTTATGGTGCGAAGATACATAAAAAAAATGAGCTGTGACCCTCACGGGCAACAACTCATCTAACCACATAATTAATAACACTAAAACTAATAACCAATAGGTTGAAGG
>CAMOIZ010000022.1 GCA_946616385.1 uncultured Bacteroidales bacterium
GAATTCCGATGCGCCGGCAAACCAGGAATCATAATGGCGCAGCATCGTGAAATCCTTTATGTAAAGATTGTATTTATCGACATCTTCCTCATCGTCGTCCCACGAGGATTTCGATGACAGCAGAGAGTTCAGCGGAATGCTGCCGCAGTCGTCATTCTGGTTGATAACCCACACCGGGCGCTCCCGGGCGACAGTTTCGTCGACGAAAACCGAATCGACAACTTCATATCCGCCGGCGAGCGGACTTATGACATAGGCATAGTTCGATTCCGCCCCGCTTCCCGGGTCGAACGTGATGAGGGGCAGCGTTTCGCCGTCCCATTTTTCCGAGTACGGCCAATAGATCTGCATCCCCGACTCTTTCAGGTCGTCAAGATATCTTTGCACGTCGGCGGCACCAGCCTTGGTCGCGGATGAAGCATATTCCGAAAGGTAGTTTTCTATCATCGACTTTATCGGAGTTCTGTAGGATGCCTTAGTCTTTGAGTTCCGCGCATCTCCGACTCCGCTTCCGGGATTTGTCAGCAGGTCCGCCATCATGTATTCTTCGTCGTAACCGTTCGAAGACGAAGCACCTACGGCATCGTATACCTCATATATCTGTTCTTCCCCGAGCGGAAGCGACGACAGCATCATGGCCACTTCCCGTTTTGACATGAGGCCGGTCTTGTTCCCCGATTCCACCGGATCGGCGCTCCGGTCGCAAGCGCTTGCGCAAAGCAGCACCGCTGCCGACGCAACAAAAATTTCGGACAATGTTTTCATACGCCACTTTAGTTTTCCACAAAGTGAGCGAGAATTATCCGTTTAACTTGCGTTTTAATCGTTTATTTTACAAATGGGCCGCCAAAGGCCGTCCAGGGCGGTATTCTCATGAATCCGCGCCTGGAAAAGACATTAAAAACAAATAATTTTAATACTATTTGTTTCCGTTTTCGATAATGTCGGTGAGGAAGTCGGTGATGTCGATGCCTGCCGCACGGACCATCTTGGGAACCAATGATGCGCTGGTCATTCCGGGGATGGTGTTCACCTCCAGGAAGTACAGTCCGTCTTCGGCCAGGATGTAGTCCATCCTCACAAGACCGGCACAGTCGAGATTCTCGTAAATGCGGGCGGTAGTCGACTGGACCAGAGACACGATTTCCTCGCTTGCTTCGGCAGGACATACCTCGCGGCTGTGGCCGTTGTATTTGGCATCGTAGTCGAAATACTCGTTTTCGGTGATGATCTCGATTATGGGGAGAGTATGGATCTCGCCGGAAGTCCTGTATGCCGCGCAAGTAAATTCACGCCCCGTTATGCCCTGTTCGACGAGCACGGTAGGCCCCTCGGAGAAAGCATAGCCGACAGCAGTTGCGATTTCGGACGCATCCTTGACTCTGGTGACTCCGAAACTCGAACCGCCGATGGTAGGCTTGACGAAAACGGGGAATTTAAGTGTAGCTGCAACCTGCTCCGCGAAAGCGTTCAGGTCGGCGCCTTTGTGCACGAAGGCGTCAGGCGCACACTTTACCAGACCGAGGTCGCGGATGTAGCTTTTGCAGGCATATTTGTCGAAAGCGATGGCGCTGACGGCGGAAGAGCAGGTGCTGAAAGGAATCCCGAGCATCTCCAGATAACCTTGAAGCTGCCCGCTTTCACCCGGTGCCCCGTGCTGCATTATGTACACATAATCGAAACGTATTTTCTCGCCCAGCACGGTAATGCTGAAATCGGTCTTGTCGATCTCGGGGCGCGCTCCTTCGGGGAAGGTGACACGCATGGCATCTTTCTTCTTGTATGCAACCAGCTGCCACTTGCCGAAACGGGCGAATATCTCATAGACATCGAACTTGTCCCCGTCGATGCGGGATGCCGTGAATTCTCCGCTGCGGCATGCGACCTCCCACTCGGAGGAATCGCTTCCGTAGACTACAGCTATGGATCTGTACTTTGCCATATTATTCAAAATAGTAATCTTCTTCTGTCTTGTTTTCCGCCTGACCTTCAGCGGTGGTCTCGATATCTCCTCCGGTGCAGGCAAGGTCGAGATTCACGCCTGCAGGTGCCACGAAGCGGTCGTCTTCGCTGAAAATGCCGTCGGCAAGGCACTTCTTCATCCAGATACCCCAGATAGGAAGAGCCATGTTCGAACCGCTGCCCAATGCGAGGGAATTGAAGTGGATCTGGCGGTCTTCGCCTCCTACCCAGACACCGCAGGTGATGGAAGGAGTATAGCCGATGAACCAGCCGTCGGAGTTGTCGTTGGTCGTTCCGGTCTTGCCGGCGATTTCACCCTTGAGGCCGTAGGTGGAACGCAGACGCGCGCCGGTTCCGTGGTTGACCACGCCCTCCATCAGATTCACCATGAGGTACGCCGTGTTTTCGCCGACGGCCTCGCGCTTGCGGTTGGTGAACTCGGAAAGCACGTTACCCTGGCTGTCTTCGATACGGGTAACATACATGGGTGAGGTATATACACCCTTCGAAGGCAGTGCGTTGTATGCGGACACCATCTCCAGGATGGAAATGTCGGCGGCACCCACGCAGAGGGCGTAAACCTCCTCCAGATGGCTGTGTATGCCCATCTTGTGCATCATCTCGGCCATGGCATGAGGCCCGAACTGCTTCATCAGGTAGGCGGAGATGTTGTTGGAAGAATGGGTAAGCCCCCACTTGAGCGTCACGGTCTTGCCTATCCATTCGTCCTTGTCGGTGGAACGGGGAGTCCAGTCGGAGCCGTCACCGGCGATAAAGGACTGGGGAACGTTCATCACCTTGTCGCAGGGGGACATTCCCTCCTGCATGGCGAGGGTGTAGAGGAAAGGTTTTATGGTAGATCCCACCTGGCGCTTGCCCTGACCCACGTTGTCGTATTTGAAATAACGGTAGTTGGGACCGCCCACATAGGCCTTGATATGGCCTGTCACAGGTTCAACCGCCACCATGCCGCAACGCAGCACGCTCTTGTACCACAGGATGGAGTCGTTGGGGGTCATCACGGTGTCGATGTACCCCTTCTTGTTCCAGGCGAATATGCGCATCTTGACAGGTTTGTCGAACTGGGCGAGGATTTCATCTTCGGCGAGCCCTGCCTTCTTCTGAAGACGGAAACGGTCGCTCCAGCGGCGGGCGTTGTTCATCAGACGGTCGCGGGTGGCCTTGTCGACATCTCCTGCGAACGGAGCGTTCTTTTTCCACTTGTTCTCGCGGTCGAAAGCCTTCTGCAGATTCTTCCCAAGATGCTCTGCCACAGCCTGTTCGGCATTCTGCTGCATCTTATAATTAATGGTTGTGTAAATACGCAGGCCGTCCTTGTCGAGATTGTATTTCTCTCCGCCCGGTTTCTTGTTCTTGTTCAGCCAGCCGTAGAGTTCATCGTCGCGCCAGCGGAGCGAATCGGCCGTGAAATCCTCTGGATACTGGTAGTTGCTTCGCTTGGGTTTCTGCGCGTTCATGTCGCGGCGGAGCATGTCGCGGAAGTAGGGAGCAAGCCCGGCGTTATGGTCGCGTACCTGATACACCAGGTTGATGGGGATCTGCTTGATGGAATCGGCTTCGGCCTTGGTGATGTACTTGTTCTTGGCCATCCTGCCGATCACGAAGTTACGCCTTGAGAGAGCCCTTTCCGGATTGATTACCGGATTGTAGCGGGTTGGCTTGTTCACCATTCCCACCAAGGTTGCAGATTCTTCGACGGTGAGCTCGGAAGGGAGTTTGTCGAAAAAAGTTTCGGATGCCGCACGGATGCCGTACGCGCTGCTGCCGAAGAACACCGAATTCAGGTACATTACCAGGATTTCGTCTTTGGTGTAGTTGCGCTCCAGCTTCACTGCGGTTATCCATTCCTTGAGCTTTATCCAGACCATGCCTATCTTGCCCACGCCTTCTTTTCGGGGATAAAGCGTCTTTGCAAGCTGCTGGGTGATGGTGGAGCCGCCTCCCTGGCTGCTGTCGCGCATGAGTATGGTCTTCACGGCGACGCGGATCAGACCCTTGGTGTCGATTCCGGAATGCTTGCGGAAACGGGCGTCCTCGGTGGCGATGGTTGCCGAAATGAGGTTTGGCGAAAGCTCATCGTAACTCACGAAAGTACGGTTCTCGATATGAAAGGTGGTGAGCACCTCTCCGCCATCGGCTATAACCTGCGTCGCAAGCTTGCTGTCGGGGTGTTCCAACTCCTCGAAAGAGGGGATTTTGGCGAACATCCACACGAGCAGCAGCAAGAAGAGGATCAGCGCGAAAGGGGCGGTGATCAGGATCCAGAACCACTTTATTATTTTCTTCTTTGTAGAATCTTCCATTTTTTAATCTTCGATTAGAATTACAAAGTTAAATTTTTTTACCGACAAATTTTGAAAATTACCGACTTTGTGCTTTACTTTGCAGAAAATTGAACGTTATGGAGGGTAATCTAATCATAGTCGAGTCGCCTACCAAGGCCAGAGAGATAAACGTTTTCCTGAAAAACAATCCTGCAGGATACAAAGTGGTGTCCAGTAAAGGTCACATCCGCGACCTTGCCGAGAAGAAACTGAGTGTCGACGTGGAAGGCGGATTCACACCCGAATATGAAATCCCCGCAGAGAAAAAGAAACTGGTGGCCGAACTGAAAGCGCAGGCACAGAAAGCGCAGACGGTGTATCTGGCAGCCGACCCCGACCGTGAAGGAGAGGCCATCGCATGGCATCTTGCCGTCACTCTCGGCCTGGATCCGGCCCGCACCAGGCGCATCACCTATCACGAAATCACAAAGGGAGCCATAGAGGAAGCTCTGCAGCATCCCCGGGATCTCGACATGAATCTGGTGAACGCCCAGCAGGCCCGCCGGGTACTCGACCGTCTGGTCGGATTCGAACTCTCGCCCATTCTCTGGAAGAAGATCAACCGCGGGCTTTCAGCAGGCCGCGTGCAGAGCGTGGCGCTGCGTCTGGTGGTGGATCGCGAGCGCGAGATAATCGCCTTTAAACCAGAGGCTTACTACAGGACCGAAGGCAAGTTCAGCACTCCCGACGGAGCCACGATGAAGGGCATGCTCGACACCAAGTTCAAAACACCTGGCGAAGCCGAGAAGTTCCTTGCCGACTCGGTGGGAGCGAACTACACGATCGCCGGCGTGGAGAAAACCGACGGAGTACGTTATCCTTCCGCACCGTTCACCACCTCCACCCTGCAGCAGGAAGCTTCACGCAAACTCAGGCTTAGCGTAAGCCAGACAATGAGAATTGCCCAGACGTTGTACGAGAAAGGTCTCATCACATATATGAGAACCGACTCCACCAACCTTTCGCAACTGGCGCTCGGCACGGCCAAGCAGTTCATAACCGAGAACTTCGGCCCCGAGTACTCGCATCCACGCAAGTATGCCACCCGCAGCAAGGGAGCGCAGGAAGCCCACGAAGCAATACGGCCAACCTTCATAAGCAACACCGACATCAACGGAAGCGCCCAGGAAAAGGCTCTCTACAACCTGATCTGGAAGCGTACAGTGGCATCGCAGATGTCGGAAGCCAAACTGCTGAACACCAGCATCACAATTGCGTCCGACAAGCGCAGCGAGAAATACGTGGCCGAGGCCTCCGAAATTCTTTTCGACGGATTCCTCAAACTGTATATGGAAGGGTCTGACGACGAAGGCGGCGAAAGCGACATCGCGATCCTCCCCGAGACTCATGCGGGCGACGTCCTGAAAGCCGTCGAAATCTCTTCCGAATGCAAATTCACCCGCGCTCCCATGCGCTACACCGAGGCTTCCCTCGTGAAAAAGCTCGAGGAGCTGGGCATTGGCCGCCCGTCCACATACGCGCCGACCATCACCACCCTCACCACCACCAGGGGATACATCACCCGTGGGAACAAGGAAGGCAAACCCGTAGAAGTGACCAACTTCAAACTGAAAGGATCGGCCCTGAGTTCGAGTTCCAAGAAAGAAATCGTGGGCGAAGACCGCGGAAAGCTCCTTCCCCAGGACGTAGGACTGATGGTGACGGACTACCTTGTGGAAAACTTCCCCAGCATCATGGACTACAACTACACCGCGACGGTGGAAGACAATCTCGACAAGATAGCAGAAGGGCAGCAGGACTGGAAAAAGTACCTCGGAGAGATATATCCTCCTTTCCACAAGGCGGTTGAGCAGAGATTGCACGACGGGCAGTATCAGCATTCCGAGCGCATCGTGGGCGTCGACCCCGCCGACGGTCTTCAGATAGTGGCGAAATTCGGGCAGTATGGCCCTTACGTGCAGAAAGGCGATGGCGAATCCCGCCGTTTCGCAAGCCTTGAAAAAGGCCAGCTAATAGAAACGCTCAGTCTCGAGGACGCCATACGCCTGCTCTCTCTTCCTCGCAAGGTTGGAGAGTATGAAGGTGTGGATGTGATAGCCACGAAGGGCAAGTTCGGCCCCTATCTGAAATACGGAGGAACCAACATCACCCTTCCCAAGAAGGTCAACCCGCTCACGGTGGATCTGCAGACCTGCATCGAGGCCATCAATTCCCAGAAGGCGGCGGCGCCCGAAAACAACACCATCAAAGAATTCCACGGCGAAGACATCGCCATCATCAACGGACGATACGGGCCATACATAAAGCATGCGGGCAAGAATTTCCGTATCCCGAAAGGAACCAAGGCGGAGACGCTCGACCTCGAGCAGTGCAAGAAACTTATCACCAGCAAAAAGTAACAGGATATGGCCAATTATCAGATCGACGACATCGACAGGAGGATACTGTCTTTCCTCGTGAAGGATGCCAGGATGGCATACCTCGAAATCGCAAGGGAGGTCGGTGTGTCCGGCGCCGCCATCCATCAAAGAGTGCGCAAACTCGAAGCGGGCGGCGTGATCACCGGTTCCCGTCTGCTTGTGAAGCCCAGCGCCCTCGGTCTCAACGTGTGCGCCTTCGTGAGCATTTCGATCTCGGAGGCCAACAAGTATCTCGAAGTCACGGAATCGCTCAAGAAAATCCCCGAAGTGGTTGAATGTCACTTCGTAACGGGTTCATCGTCGCTGCTGGTCAAGCTCTACTGCTTCGACAACGACCACCTGATGAGCGTGCTGCTGAACACAATCCAGAACATACCTTACGTGCAGTCTACCGACACGATGATCTCGCTCGACGAGGCTTTCGAACGTCAGGTCTGGGTAAAGGATTTCAAGGCGAGGAGTTTCCGTTCAGAGCTTCCAAAGCCTGGAAAGAAGTAGGAAGTCTTCCGGAATGGTGAGTTTTATGTTGTTCCTCTCTCCTTCGATGTAGGAGAGGGGAATTCCGTATCTGGAGGCCACCGACGCATCATCGGTGAAGGCGGTATCGAAGGGTTGCCCGTATGCCGCCTTCAGATCTTCCGAAAGGAACATCTGCGGAGTCTGCGCTCCGTACACACGGCTGCGGTCGGGATCGGGATCGCCGGTAGCTACGATTTCTCCGTCGGCATTGCGCGTCAGGCTCTTGAGCGTATCGGTGACGGGGAGTACGGGTATCAGGGCGCGGCAGCTACGCATCTTTTCGAACATGGTGCGGATCAGGCCTGCGGAAACGTTCGGCCGGACTCCGTCATGCACCGCCACGATTGCACCTCCGGGCACCTTCTCCAGGGCATTGCGGACGCTGTGGAATCGGGTGATTCCCCCTTTCACGATTTTCTGCGGCACATCCAGGGCATAGGTCACGCATAGTTCCTCCCAGCGTCCGATATGCTCCTCGGGAAGCACGGTCACTACCTTGACGTCGGGGCACGCTTCCACGAAAGCCAAGATGCTCCTGTGAAGTACCGGAAGACCGTCCAGAAGCATGAATTGCTTGGGCTCGGAAGACTTCATGCGGGTTCCGCTTCCTCCCGCCGTAAAGATTACATACTTTTTTCTTTCCATAATGCTCTGTAGCTGCTGGCAAAATTAACTAAAAGTTCTTATATTTGTTAGACTAAACATTTGGATACTCGAAATGGCATTTTCTTTTTTGAATCAAGAACTGGCAATCGACCTCGGAACCGCCAATACCGTCATCTACCAGAACGATGAAATCGTGCTGGACGAGCCGAGCATCGTCGCCATCGACAATAACTCGCAGAAGTGCATCGCGATCGGGCAGAAAGCCAAACTGATGCAGGAACGTACCAATCCGGGCATCAAGACCATCCGCCCCCTGCGCGACGGTGTGATCGCCGACTTCAACGCCGCCGAAATGATGATACGCGGCTTCATCAAAGAAGTCAACAGCAAGCGTCACAGCCTGTTTACTCCCAACCTCAAGGTGGTCGTCGGCATTCCTTCCGGCTCCACGGAAGTTGAGATCCGCGCCGTGCGCGACTCTTCCGAACATGCGGGAGGGCGCGACGTCTACCTCATCCACGAACCTATGGCATCCGCCCTCGGAATCGGCCTTCCCGTCCTGGATCCCCGCGGAAGCATGGTGGTTGACATAGGCGGAGGAACCACCGAAATCGCCGTGATCTCGCTCGGCGGCCTTGTAATCCAGGACAGCATCCGCACCGCAGGCGACGTATTCACAAGCGACATCCAGTACTATCTCCGCCAGCAGCACAACATCAAGGTGGGTGAAATCACCGCAGAGAAGATCAAGATCGCGGTAGGCGCCGTGATCCCCGACCTTGACGAAGCTCCGGAGCCCTTCATCGTACGCGGTCCGAACCTGATGACCGCCCATCCGGTGGAGGCCACCATCACCCACGACGAAATCGCGCACTGCCTCGACAAATCCATCAACAAGATAGAGACCTCGATCCTCCATGTGCTGGAGATGACTCCCCCCGAACTCTACTCCGACATCGTAGAGAACGGCATCTTCCTCTCCGGAGGAGGCGCCCTCCTGCGCGGTCTCGACAAACGCCTCACCGACAAGGTGAACATCCCCTTCCACGTCGCAGACGATCCGCTCCACGCAGTGGGACGCGGCACCTGCCTCGCACTCAAGAACACCGACAGCTATCCTTTCCTGATGCGCTAGCCTATGGCCGGGGAGAGGAAAAGCTACGCCTTTGCGATCAACGCGGCAGTCTTCCTTTTTTTGGAGATTGCCGCTGTCATTCTGCTGGGGCACAGTTCCTCTCTGCAGGACATTTGGATCAACCGCGCATCGCACAGAGTGCATGCAGCCATCTGGGGCGGAAGCGAGAAAGTACTGAACTACTTTACTCTCGACAGGCAGAACCGCAGCCTTGCGGCCGAGAACCTCGAGCTTTCGTCCGTAGTGCGCGAATTCGGCCAGAGGGACTTGTCGTGGAGGGAAAACCACCTCTACGACTCGCAGATCGGGCGTTTCAAGCTGACGCCGGCCACGATCGTAAAGGCCAGCCGTAACTCGCAGCACAATTACATAGTGCTTAACAAGGGTTCCGAAGACGGGGTCAAGCCGCAGACCGGCATTGTCACCACCAACGGCGTGGTAGGAGTGGTAAGTTCCGTGGGCAAGCATTTCTCGTACGGAATCACTCTGATGAATCCCCGCATCAGCGTCAGCGCAAGGATAGGGCTGACCGGACTGGTCGCTCCTCTCGAGTGGGACGGCAAGCGTTCCGACGGAGCCGTCATGCGGAATCTCCCGCTGCATCATGAAATCAATCCAGGCGATACCGTATGGACCAGCGGATTTTCGTCGGTATTCCCTTCCGACATCCCCGTAGGGGTGACCGGGAAAGTGCGCCTGATCGACGGCAGTACGAACGAAGTGAGCGTGCGCCTGTTTCAGGATTTCTCGGCGCTGCGCTATGTGATCATCACCGAAAACCTTGACCGCGAGGAGATTGCGGCCGTAGAAAAGGAGGGAGAGAAATGAGGCAGCGCTATCTCCTTACATGGGTGATCCTGACAGTGATCCAGATTCTTCTCGGCGGGCTTCTCAACCTCAGCCAGTATGTGGTGCTGTGCTTCCTGCCGGTGATGATCATGAGTCTGCCTATCACTTTCAGCACGTTTGTGCTCATGCTGATAGCCTTCGCCACCGGATTCGTGGTGGATTTCTTCACCAACGGCCTGCTCGGCCTCAACATCTGCGCTCTGGTGCCCGTCGCACTCGCCAGGAACTGGCTCATCCGTCTGGTTTTCGGCAGCGAACTTCTCTCCCGTCAGGAAGACATCTCCATACACAAGCAGGGCCCTGCCAAGGTGCTGCTGGCCATCCTGCTCGCAAATACCCTCTTCTTCGCCGTGTTCGTGCCGGTAGACTGCGCGGGCACCCGTCCTTTCGCGTTCGTCGCGCTGAGGATGGTCATCTCCACCATCTTGAGCACTCTCGTGTCTTACTATGTAGCCGGAGTGCTTGCTCCGAGGGAGGCTGAGAGATGGAGATAAACCGCGGCGACAAACTCATCCTGGGCCTTTGGGCGGTGATTCTTGTGCTGCTGATCCGTCTGTTTTCTATCCAGATAGTCGACGATTCCTACAAAAGGGATGCGGCGAATAATTCCATGGTCTACCATACCATCTACCCGCCGCGCGGAATCATCTACGACCGCAAGGGAGAGGTCCTTGTGGGAAACCGCACCTGCTACGACATCCTGGTCACCCCTCGGGAAGTGACTGCGTTCGATACGCTCGCCCTGGCGCAGGCGCTGGATCTGGACACTCTCTGGATACGGGAGCAGATGGCTTACTACAGGAAATACCGCTCCAGGATCGGCTGGCAGACACTTCAGTTCGTGAAGCAGGTGAGCGCCGAAAAATACATGCGTTTCGCGGAGAGGGCCTACGACTTCCCCGGCTTCCGCGGGCAGGTGCGAACAGTGCGGGAGTACCCGTTCAATGCAGGCGGCAATCTGCTGGGATACGTTTCGGAGGTGAACGAAAAAGAAATACGGCGTGAGCCGGAAGCCTACAAGAGCGGGGACTACATAGGAAAGACAGGCCTGGAGGCGGCGAGGGAAAAGGATCTGCGCGGAGAAAAAGGTTATCATGTTTTCCTGAGGGATTCCAGGAACAAGGTGCAGGATTCCTACAAGGACGGAAGTTTCGACAAGGAAGCCGTGCCGGGGAAGAACATAGTAACCACGATTGACGCGCACCTGCAGCAGTACGGGCAGGAGCTCATGAAAGGCAAGAAGGGCAGCCTGATTGCGCTGGAGCCTTCTACGGGAGAGATCCTGGCGATGGTGTCCAGCCCGGGGATCGATGTGGACGTGCTCTCGGACATGGGGGCCAACTACTCGCGCCTGGCGGCAGATCCGGGCAGGCCGATGTTCAACCGCACGGTGCAGGCTTCCTATCCTCCGGGATCGGTGTTCAAACTCGTGAACGGACTGATCGGATTGCAGGAAGGGGTGCTCCAGCCCTGGTACCAGTATCCATGCAACAGGGGCTACTACTACACGAAAACCCGCAAACTGGGCTGTCACGGGCACAGAAGCCCCCTCAGGCTCGACGAAGCGGTGATGATGAGTTGCAACGCCTACTTCTGCTACGTGCTCAAGAATCTGCTCGAGAACGACAACTACGAATCGGTGTCCGATGCCTTCGACAAATGGAGAGAGTATGTGTTGAGTTTCGGTTTCGGGCAGAAACTGGGAAGCGACTTCCCTTCCGAACTGGGTGGCAACATCCCCACGTCAAAACTGTACGACAAACGATACGGGCGCAAACGCTGGAGGACTTCCAACGTGATCTCGCTGTCGATCGGGCAGGGAGAAATCGGTGCTACGCCGCTGCAGATCGCCAACCTGGCGGCCATCATGGCCAACAGGGGATACTATTACATCCCCCACATCGTAAAAGATTCGGACGGATTCGAGATCGACGGGAAATACAAGGAAAGGCACTATACCATGGTCGATACCTCGCATTTCTCGAAGGTGATTCCGGGGATGTGGATGGCGGTGAACGGCGGTCCGGGATCGGGAGGAACCGCAGGCATGGCCTGCGTCCCGGGATTGGACATTTGCGGAAAGACTGGTACCGCCCAGAATCCGCACGGAGCCGACAACTCGGTGTTCATCTGCTTCGCGCCCAGGGACAATCCGAAGATCGCGGTGGCCGGTTATATTGAAAATGCCGGATGGGGAGGCTCCTGGGCCTGCCCGCTGGCTTCGCTGCTGATAGAAAAGTATCTCACCGGGGAGACCACCCGGCCCGATTTGGAAAAACGTATGATGGAAACTGTTTTCAATGTTGCAGGGAACTGACAGAGGTCTGAAGAGTTCGGTAGATTGGACGCTGATTGCAATCTACCTGGTGCTGGTCTTCATAGGCTGGCTGAACGTGTATGCCTCCATCCATACCCCCGACATCGGATCGCCACTGTCATTCTCGCTTCGCAGCGGAAAGCAGTTTGTCTGGATACTCACGGCCTTCGTGCTGGCGCTGGTAATCATGTTTGCCATCAGTCCGCGACTATGGGAGGTGATCGCCACTCCGGGATATCTGATAGTGGTCGTGCTGCTCGTGGCAGTGATATTCCTCGGATCCGAGCACAAAGGCTCTCATTCGTGGTTTTCGGTAGGCCCGATCAGTTTCCAACCTGCAGAAATTTCGAAGATTACGACCTCACTGCTGCTTGCAGGGGTGATGAGCCGGCAGAACTTCTCGCTCAGCCGCTGGAAAGATTTCTGGCAGGTTGCTGCGGTACTCGGCCTGCCGATGCTCATTATTCTCGCGGAGAACGAAACAGGATCCGCGCTGGTGTATGTGGGCATGCTCTTCGTACTCTATCGCGAAGGTCTGCCGGGCATCTTCCTGGGGCTCATCGGACTCGCCATCGTACTCTTCATCCTGACGCTGAAGACATCCGTCTGGGTATCGTTGATAGCCTTGGGCGTACTGGGGCTGCTGTATCTGTGGTATCTGCTCAGGAATACCCGCCCGCTTTCGCGTGAGAGGAGGTTTTCGCTGTGCATGCTCCTGCTGGCGCTCGTGGTGTTCGCCGGGCTGATTTTCTCGACCGACTTTGCTTTCAACAAGGTGCTGCAGGACCACCAGAGGCTTCGCATCGAAGTGCTCCTGGGCATGAAAGACGACCCTTCCGGAGTGGGATACAACGTGCGCCAGTCGATGATTGCCATCGGATCGGGAGGATTCTTCGGGAAAGGCTTTACGAACGGCACGCAGAACACCGGCGGTTTCGTGCCCGAACAGAGCACCGACTTCATTTTCTGCACGGTGGGAGAAGAGTGGGGATTTTTCGGATGCTTTATCGTGCTGGTGCTGTATGGGATTCTTATTACCAGAATAGTGAGAGATGCCGACAGGTCGCGGGAAGCTTTCACCCGGATATACGGATATTGCGTCGCCTCATGCCTGTTCATGCACCTGTTCATCAATATTGGCATGACCATAGGACTGATGCCGGTGATCGGCATTCCTTTGCCGTTCCTGAGTTATGGAGGATCATCCCTGTGGGCGTTTACAGTGATGTTGTTCATATTCATTGCTCTTAACCGGCAGGAGAAAAAATATTTTTAATTCTTAAGCTCTTTTACTATATTGTAGCTTGATTTTAAAATTGTTGAGATATGGCAAAGAAGTTATTGCAGAAATTGAGCGACATCAGCAAAATCCATCACCGTGCAGCATTCACCGACGTTTTGAAACATACAGCTCCGAAACCTTCGGCTTTTCTGG
>CAMOIZ010000023.1 GCA_946616385.1 uncultured Bacteroidales bacterium
AGGGCTGCAACGGCAGCGAGGGTAAAGATCTTTTTCATAATGCTTTTTTGTTTTATTATTTTCAATTTTGTTACTTTTCGTTTTTGTTACATCGGTATTTCAACTGTCTCTCCGTCCTCCCAATCGCTCACTGTGGCTTCCATTCCACTCTTCTTTTCTCCTTCGGGATCCACACGGGGCGGGTGGATTGCGGGCTCTGCGACGCTTCCGAAGATCAGGCGGTACATTCCGCGGTATCCAGGGTTGGCGGGCAGGAGCTGTATCTTGTCGCCAGTGTTGAACACGTAGTTCTCAACGGTCTTATTGTCTATCAACAAAGCACTTACGTTAAGTGTCGAGTCGCGCATCGCGCTGGGGTGCTCGCCGTTAGGGAGTCCGAAGGTTGTAATCATTGCGTCGATGTGTCCTACCTTGCGTGCTTCGTCATCCATTGTGAGCGCCCATTCGTCGGAGATGATCTGAACGGCCTCGGCGCTGCCGGTGGTATTCTGGGTGAGCTCGAAGGTTCGGGCCATACCGCTCGTGGATGCACGTACACTGCGGAGCATGTCTGCGTTGTCGGAGTAGATGGTCACCCACAGCTGGCTCACGATGTTCTTGGGATGAACCGGGATGCGGATGGTGTAGCTGTAAACCTTTTCCTGGTAGTAGTCGATGTCCTTGTCGGTCTCGGCCTTGGTGGAAGCGGCGGCTGCAGCAGCTGCGGCAGACTTGAGTCGCTTGAGGTTCGTATAGTAATACTGGTACTCCTCGGTCTCCTTGAGCGTGATGTCGAATTCCTTTGCTACGCCGGCGCAGAGAATCTCGGGGTTCTGCACTACTTCGTCGTCACCTGAACGGGTATCCCAGTTGATGGTGGTGGAACGGAGGGTGGTGGAAGCGTCGGTGTAGGAAGTCATGTGATCGAATTCCATCTTCCAGTACTCGTCGGGGCTCTGGGTGATCATGTACATATTGTAGTGACCTTCAGGGAGTTGCACCTCGCAGGAGTCGACGTTTGCAGTCGTCACGGTGGTGTAGAACTCGCCGTCGCGGAAGAAGTACATGGTCACACCGCTGGGGCGGAGTCCCTCGGGATAGGCGTTCACCTGCCAGAGTACCTGCACGACCACGCGGACGGTGGAACGGTAGATCACCTCGAGCGGACGGCGCTGGCATCCGGCGAGCATTGCGATTGCTGCAAGAACGATTATCCACAGTTTCTTTCTCATCGCTCTTCCCTCCTCTCGGTTTTGTGGAAAATGTACTTGATGCTCACGCCGGCCTTCACGGGTCCGAACCAGTTCATCTTTCCGTGATGCTGGTAGAGGAGGTGCTGGTCGGTGGAGTCGCCCTCGTAGTAGCGGTAGTGGGTTCCCATCCAGCCGAGCCCTCCGAAGAGGTCGAGCCTCCATGCGCGGCCAAGCTTGAAAGCGTAGCCGTATTCGAGGCCAACTGTCTGGAACTCACCCTGATAGCCAGTGTGCTTGGGTTCGATGTCGTAGTATCCTGCACCAAGGTCGATGCCGATGAAGTGTCCGCTCAGGATGTCCATGGGATCGTTCTGGTTGTGACGGGAGAGCCAGCGGCGGGCGCCGATGTCCCACTTGAGAATCTCCCAGGCCTGGTCGTTGCCCTTCGTAACCCACCAGGGGAAGGAATACTCGCCGTATACGCTCCACTTCTGCCCGATGGGAACCTCGATTGCGAAGTTGGGAGTCCAGGACAGAGGGCGGATGAGGCCGCCAAGGTCGTAAACGACGTTGGTGGAGGCTGCGAAGATCGGCTTGGTGATGTCGTACACCTTCGCGGGTGAGGACTTGACCACGGTATCGGGCTCTGCCACCGGAGCGGGAACGACCGGAACGGTGGGAACCACGAGGGTGGTGTCGCTGAGGACGAGGGTGCTGTCGCTGACTGTAACTTCCTCATCTTCAACATTGATTGCGTCTTCGTCGGAAATGACGGGGACTTCGATGACTTCTGCCGGCTCAGCCTGGGAGTTAACGTCCAACTGCATCTTCGCATAGCGGAGACCAGGGAAAACGTCATTAAGAATGTGGTTCCATTCGGGGAGGGAACGCAGCTTCTGTTCCTTGGCATCGTTAGAAGAGTTGGAAACGAGTATTGAAAGGATATTTTTACGTGATGCCTCGGACAGATTCGGATCGCTTTCAACTGCGACACGGAAATCGTCCCAGGCCTCACCGGCAGGTATGACTTTGATTTTGCCTTCAAGGGCGGGGAACTGGCTCACGATGTAATCGCGGAGGGCGGCGCCACGCTCGGCGGACAATCTCTTGTTTAAAGATTCAGGACCTTCGGGGGAACCGGTGGAAACGATGGTGATCCCCTCTACATCCGCAGGATCCTGTCCGCCAAGGAGATTGGAAATGGCGGCAAGCACGCGGGTGTTGTCGAAGATGTTCCTGTTTATGTAAGACTTGTTCAAATCGAAGATGATTGTGTTGTCCTGGGCTGCGCCTGCAGGAAGAGAACCCTTGGAATCAGCGTTTTCGATATTTGAATTTGAAACATTGCCAGTATTTGATGTTTCATTTTTATAACCGTTAAAACGAAGGGTGGCGTAGCGTAGGGTGCGGAAGTAGTTGGAGTAGAAGTAACCCCAATCCTTCATGGCTTTCAGTTCGGCTTCCTTGGCGTCGGGAGAAGCGCTGGAGTCGATCACCTTGAGCATGGCGTTCCTCGAAGATTCGGAAATGCGGATGTCGGCGACGACGTCGGAGCGGAGTGCGTCCCAGGACTCGGTGTCGGGATTGATGCTGACCCGGCCGTCCATGGAAGGATACTTGGCAAGCAGCCAGCGGCGCAGCGACTCGGCACGACGCCTGGAAAGATCGGTGTTGTATGCGAAGTTTCCTTCAGGGGAAGAATAAGCGACGATCTCGAGTTCACCGTCATAACCACCGGCGAGGAAAGAGTCGATGGTAGCGAAGGTCTCGGGGTTGGAAAGATAATTCACGTCGATGGCGGCATTGTCGAAGTGGTAGAACACACGTGCGTCGGTTGCCTGAGCGCGCGTAAAAAAAAGATTCGCGAACAATACGGCTGCGGCAAGGATGAGCTTGCTGCCCTTCCTTGCGGCGTTCATAAAGTTCTGAATCAAATTAGACATCTGCCTTTAGATGCTTTGTTTTTACCTAACGTTGCTTGCCAAAAGGAAAAAATTGAAAAGGCTACAAAATCCCCAAAGAGGTAATACATCCTTTCAAAGTTTCCGAGTACAAAGATATAACAAAAAAATTTATCTTCCAACAATTATTTGTTTTTTTTTGAAAAATTTTTTGAAAAACGTAAAAAGATTGTGGCGAAGTAAGAAATGGAGGAGGCCTCAGACCTATACCTATATATAAATATATATGGGCAGGGCGAATTCACCAAATACGCTCATAATCAGGAGGTTTTAATAATCTGCAAATTATTTCAACTTTTTGCAAAAAAATTTTGGATTTATAAAAACAATGATTATATTTGTGCCAGATAAGTAACAAAGCAATGGCAAGTCTAACCAAATACAGCGTTCTTCTCCCGGCCCTGATAGCGGTCCTGGCATCCTGCGCAAAGATCGACGACGTCCCCTCCATCAAGGACGAACCCGCGCAGAAACAGAAAATGGACTTCGACATCATGGTTACGCGCGACGGCAAGGTAGTCGAGAAGAAGCGTTCCGGCATCATGACCAAGAGCATGGTGGACGATTCCGAGAAAATCGCCACTATGGACACCGACATCCCCTTCGGTCTCATCGGCATCGATTACGAAAACGGCCAGTTGGTGCTCGACAATGCCGCCGTGAGCAGCGACGGAACCGGCTACAGCGGCATGTTCGACAAGTATCTCTGGTCTTCTTCCAACAAGATTTCCTTCAGTGCATACTATCCTCACGTTGAATCCGTGAGCTACGGCGATGAACTCGAGAATTATTCCATTCCATATTCAGTGAAGGAGACAGAAGCCGGCCCGTTGGTGTCCAAGACTGTGGAAAAGGCTATAAATCAGCTGAATATGATCCCTCTGGTATTCCAGCATATCACCAACGATATTGGCTACAAGATCTGCGATATCACACCGGACGAGCAGCTACAGGGATTGATCCATATCCGCAAGGTGACCGCAACCAACGTCGCCCAGGCTGGCGTATTCATCAACGACGTGCTGAACAATACCGGATCCTGGCACCGTCAGGCCTTCTACCGCAACATCGTGGTGTTCGAAGGTGACGCTGTACTGGGTGTTGGAATGGAGAATGAAAAATTCATCGGCTACGATTCACTGGTCGACAAAATGGCCGACAGTCACCGCTACTATTCCATTCCGGACGATATAGAAATAGGTAAGCAGTGTGTGGAGGTCATCTACGACGTGGATTCTTTCCAGATAGGAGGTTTCACCTATGGGGCCCTGACTAACCAGAAAGCCAAATACATGCTTTACGGGCTGCTTCCCGACAATACCTTCGTGTATGGAAAGCAATACACCTTCCACCTCGGACTTGATTTAAGTAAAATTTATAAGCAAATAAGCTTCTCCGCCTCTGTAAGCGACTGGGAAACGAGCATTTACGAGAACAACGACGATTTTTGATGGTACTTTCACTGTACTTCTTTACGCCGGTGGCGGCATGTCTGTTCTGGGTGATCATCCACATAGTGATGGCATCCAGAACCGACACTTTCCACCTGTTCATCGCCCTGTTCACCGCGTGCGGACTGTATATCTACTCGGAAGCATGCCAAGTCGTGTTTGAACCCGGCTCCACGATTGATATAACGGCAACTTTGACCGGCATGCTTGCAGGTCCGTGTATCATCCCTTTGCTTATTACATACCTACGTAGGCTGATGCACGCCCCCAGGAGCCATCCTATCACATTTTTCTGGATTGTGATCCCTGCAGTGCTTTTCACCGCAGGGACGTTGCTGGCTATATTGAAAGGTGATCAAGCTGACCGCCTTTACTATCTTGTGACCGACAAAATCTACTACACGATACTCGCAATAGAGCTTATCGCCCTGCTGATATTCGTAGTAATCATGCTCAGGCAGCGCAGACTGCTCGTAGGCACGCTTCTCAAGTTTTTCCGCGGGCAGCGGATCAGCCTTGCACGCCTGCAGATGAGTATTGCAATGATTCCGATGTCCATCATGGCCCTTCGAATCGCCTCAGGAGCCAACCTCTACGCCCTGCACATGGGCGTGCAGATCGCTACGGCCACCTTGCTGCTACTCTCTGCGTTCCTTTTCGGAATGACCGCCCTGTTCGGCACAAAAGTGCAGGTCTGCTGGAATGATTTCCGCATAATAATGCGCTTCAACTACGGCAAGGAAACGAAGGGAGCGGTGGTGGAAGCCATGCTCAACGACCTTCTGGATGAGGCTGAAGAGGAAGCTCTGCTGCGAATTCAGGAAAAGATAGGGGAAAACTTGCATCTGGAGAAGTGGAAGAGCGGAGATTACACGAGAGAAGAGGCACCGCAGCTCGTAGGACACATTTTCGACGCCGTTGCGAAATCCTGGGACGATGATTCGCTCAGCAGCCGTTTCCAGCACATAATGATGGAAGAGCAGCTGTTCCTCCAGCCCAAGCTTACGCTGGACGACGTTGCCGAAAGACTCAATACCAACAAGACATATGTGTCGAAAATGGTAAACAACACCTACAATTTGGGCTTCCCGGAGCTAATCAACACTCTCAGAGTGGATTACGCAGAGCAGTACATCCTCTCTCACAGGGATGCCAAACAGGAAGTGATAGCAAGAGAATGCGGTTTTCTCAGCGCATCTTCGTTCAATACAATCTTCAAGAAGGTAACCGGTATGACACCCAAGGTGTGGATTGCCTCCATGCAACATCAACAAAGTAAATAAATGATCAAAGACTTCAGCAAATTCAACGTACTGGTGGTGGATGACGTGCCGCTGAATCAGATTCTGGTCACAAAAATGCTCTCCCGCTATAATTTTCAGGTCAGGACCGCTTCAAACGGTCTCGAAGCCATGGAAGCGATAAGGGAAAAGAAGCCGTCCGTAATACTTTTGGACATCATGATGCCGGTAATGGACGGATTTGAGGTTCTGAGACTGTTAAAAGCGAAGAAAGACACGGAAAACATCAGGGTAATCATACTCTCCGCGCTGAATTCGAACGAAGATATAATAAAAGGATACGAACTTGGAGCTAACGATTTCATCACGAAACCGATAATAATGGAGAAACTGGTGAACAGCGTCGCTACCCAGCTCCAACTTACTGAAGCATAGAAGAAGGAGACTTTCCGAAGTACTCCTTGAAGGCAGTCGAAAAGTACGCAGCGGAAGAGAATCCGCATCTCTGTGCGACTTCAACGATCGAATATTTTCCACTCTCGAGCATCTCGGAAGCAAGCTTCATCCGGGCTGCTTTTATCATTGCAGAAGGCGAATCCTGAGCGCACGCTTTGAGCTTGCGGTTAAGATGAACGCGGCTCATACCGAAGTGCGCGGCAACGTCCTCTACCGAAAAATCAGGGTTGGAGTAATTAGAGTTTACGAAGTCAAGTACTTGATTATAAAAGCTTTGCAAATCAGCTTTTGAAACTTCGTCCTTTGTTACATTTTCTAAATTCGTTGCAGCGGCGGCAGTAGCCTGCTCGGTTTTAGCTGCTTCGGCAGATGCGGGTTTGGGCGCATGAACAGGCGCGGGAGCATGCACAGGCGCGGGGCTTTGAACGGGAGCCGGAGCCGGTTCTGACGGCTTTACAGGAGCTCGCTGCGCGGGCTCCACAACGACGGCTTTACCGGAACTTCTGCGTCCAATCCAGAAGAAGAGCGCGCAGCCAAGAACGGCGAGAACTACAAGCCACCAGAGGAAGGATCCAGAAGCCTTGGATTCAAGTTTTTCTTCATCCTGAACGGGAGGTACTATTTCTTCGGCAGGGGCGGCAGAAAGCTTTCCTACGACTTCTGCAGGGGCGTTGCCACGTACGAAGCCCTGATAAGAACTATAGCTATAATAATCGCCCTTGGAATCAAGAAACCACGGAACTCCTGCAGAGTCAAAGTCCAGGACTAATACAGAATCGCCCGGGAACTTGTAGGTAAAGGCCTTGAGATTACGCCCGAGACGCAGCAGTCCGCGGTCGGAAGTGACCACCCACAGAGAACTGTCAACAGGATTGATTTTCGAAAATGTAACACCTTCCAATTTTGAAACATCGCCCACAGAAGTCGCTGACAATGAATAACTTGCCAGCAACATCATTGCGATATTCCAGATGCATCGCATCACTCCAGATGAATATTAACCCGCCGTAAATCGGTCATCCACGAAGCTATCAATTTGTTCCAAACGGTGCCGTGAGAGAGAGCACGGAGCTTCTGTTCACGGGCATCGCTACCTATCGTAGAATCTTCCAGGATGTTCAAGATCTCCGACTTGTCGGCACCGAACCAGTTGTCCTCTACCACTTCCTTGAGTCCGGCCCAGTCCTCCTGCACGGCAAGTATCCTGATCCTGTCGGCAGGCACTCCGTTATTTACGAGGAACGCCTTGACGGCCTCGGCCCTTCTTCTGGCGAGCACCAGGTTCCACGAAGCGCGGCCTTCCGGAGATGCGTAAGCGTCGAGAACTATGGTTTTGCCTTCGCCTGCAGTATTTGCCAAAGTTTTCAGCCTCTCCAAATTCTCCCTGTTATCGAGGTAGGAAGACGCAATAGAAGTGCGTCCAACGGCGAATTTGATCGAAATATCCTCATTCTCGAGAGCAGTTTGAGCCTCTGAGAATTCAGTATCCGTGTCGAAGGTGAAGATCACTACGGTTCTGCGCACTGCATAGAAGCAATTCCACAGAAGGTCGTCCCATGCTTCTCCCGCCCAAAGATCTTCCAGCTTGGCTTTCACATTCTCGCCGGCCTTGATGATCTTGAGGGCTTCGTCCTTCCAGGGTTTGTCGACGGCGTTAAGGTAGGTCACCGCGGAATCCCAATCTTCCGGCACATTGTTCTCTACTATCTGCGGATGGTCGAGCCCGGCGATCTTTCCTTCCACCAGGCTCTTCACGCACTCGGAGCGCAGGCCTGCAAGTTTGGTATTCCATGCGAGCTTGCCTTCCGGCGAAGAGTACGACTTCACCTCGATCCCGCTGAGGCGACGCCCCTGCGCATGAGCGATGATGCTGTCGAGTTCAGCGGTCGCCTGCTTGTTGGCGGCGCTCGTCATGTCGACCGCACTCTTTCCGGCTTTATGGGTGAAGGTTACTTTCCAACTTGCCGCCGGCGTTGCAGCACACGGCTTCGCCCCCAGAAAGAAAATCCCGAGTGCCAAGGCAAGCGAAGAAAGTAGTTTAGCGTTCATAACCCGATGTTACAAATATAGTAAATATTTGCAAAGGTTATGCAACAAAAACAGATGTTTTGTTTTCTGAAGTCGGGGTGATGTGACTCGAACACACGACCCTCTGCTCCCAAAGCAGATGCGCTAGCCAACTGCGCCACACCCCGAAAGGACTGCAAAGATAGTAAATTTTGCTATATTTGTGAAGATTCTTCACTTCGTTCAGAATGACAGGTAGAATGACAGACAACGCAATCATACAAGCAAGCGGCATCTGCAAGTCGTTCGGAGACCTGCAGGTTCTCCGGGGAGTCGACTTTTCGGCAAAGGAGAAGGAGATTGTCGCCATCACCGGGGCTTCCGGAGCGGGCAAGACCACTCTCCTTCAGATACTCGGCACGCTCTCCTCGCCCGACTCGGGAAGCCTTATCATCGACGGCACCCCCGTCCTGTCGCTCCGCAGCCGCGAACTCGCCGCCTTCCGCGGACGCAGGATAGGATTCGTCTTCCAGTTCCATCATCTCCTGCCGGAATTCACGGCACTGGAAAATGTGACTATCCCCGCACTCATCGCCGGCCGTTCTTCGAAAGATGCGTCCGCCGCCGCCAGGGAACTGCTCGCCGAAGTGGGGCTGTCGGACCGCATGTCGCACAAGCCGTCCGAACTCTCCGGCGGAGAACAGCAGCGCGTTGCGATCGCCCGCGCACTCGTAAACCGCCCCGCCGTGCTCTTCGCCGACGAGCCCACCGGGAATCTCGACTCGGCCACCAAGGAAGATATCCACCGTCTGTTTTTCAGCCTTCGCGACCGCCTCGGGCAGACTATAGTGATCGTCACCCACGATCCCGGACTCGCCTCCCTCTGCGACCGGGCCCTCACCATGCGCGACGGCCAGTTCGTCTGACCGGGCAAATGAGCGTTTTCAGATTCAAGAAATTCGAGGTCCGCAACGACCTGGCGGCCCAGAAGGTGGGAACCGACGCAGTGTTGCTGGGCGCCGCCATGACCTTGCCGGACAAGGCCGGCGCGCAGCTGCTGGACGTCGGCACGGGCACGGGCGTGATAGCCCTGATGGCCGCTCAGCGCCTCGCCGGCGGGGGGCATCCCTTCAATATCTCTGCCATCGACATCGACCCCGCGGCCATCAGCGAAGCCAGCGCGAACTTCGCCGCCTCCCCCTGGGCCCCATCCATGCAAGCAGAGGCCATTTCCCTGGAAGACCTGGCACAGCGCGAAGGACCGCTCGATGCCATCTTCTCCAATCCTCCCTTCTTCCACGACTCCCTCAAGGCCCCCGACGCCAGACGCAGCGCCGCCCGCCACACCGACACCCTGTCGTATCGCGAGATCTGCGCTTTCGCATCCGCGCATCTCGCCCCCGACGGCATACTTTCGCTGATCCTGCCCGCCGAAGACGAGACTCCCCTGCTGCGCTACGCCGCCTCCTTCGGGCTGAAGGCCTTCCGCGTCCTGCGCATACGCACCGGCGCGTGCAAGGCCCCCAAGCGCATCATCGCGGAATTCCGATGCGCCCTGAATAAAATGGATGATGATTGCCGCTGCGAGGAACTGGTCCTGATGGACGGACCGCAGCGCAGCGCCGCCTACTCTGAACTCACGGCGGATTTCTATCTCTGATCCTCCCTCAACAAGCCGGGAACTGTCTTGTCGATATACAGCACCCCGTCGAGGTGGTCGCACTCATGCTGGAAAATCACGGCAGTAAAGCCCTGGACGCGCTCCACCGTGTCCCGCAAACCTGAAGCGCCAGGCAGCGAGTACTGCAGGTCGATGTCGCGGTAGCGGAGGACGTCCCCCCGCCATCCGGGGATCGACAGGCATCCCTCCGGGCCGGGCTCCTTTCCTCCCCGGCACCCGACCACGCGGGCATTGGCATACACCTCGAAGGGCTCGCCGGGCTTGTCGAAGC
Source organism: uncultured Bacteroidales bacterium (assembly GCA_946616385.1). Lineage (GTDB taxonomy): Bacteria > Bacteroidota > Bacteroidia > Bacteroidales > UBA932 > Cryptobacteroides. The sequence goes on from CAMOIZ010000023.1 coordinate 10,241, forward strand.
GCTGCACCGCGATCACCCTGCGCGAAAGCCCCACCTGCGGAGCAGCTATCCCCACTCCGTCCTGCGAAGGATCCGTGACAGTCGCGAGCAGGGCCTCGGAAAGCTGAGCGAATTCGGGCGACGAAAGTTCATCGGCCGTCAGGTCCGCGCAGGGAGTGCGCAGCACGAGAGAATCCTCTTCATCATATATGGTAAGCACGCGGAGGGGAATCGGACCGGTGATGATGGCGCGCTCGGCCGGTGTCCATCCCGAGTGCCGTCCGCACGAACAAATCGCGGCACAAAGCGCAAATGCGACGAGGAATTGTGTTTTCATTTTCGTATATTTGTCCCAACCACAAATTTAAAAAATCTTTATGAAACGCCTCGCACTTCTTCTGCTTTTAGTACCAATGGCACTTAGCGCCGCCGTATCCCCGAATCTCGCCCGACAAAAAGACCGCATCTACTTCGATTCCGCGGAGGGCGCGCAGTGGAAGATGTGCCGCATCGACCAGGCCGGCCAAGCGGAGACCATCTCCCGGCCCGGCTTCGACGATTCCGCCTGGATGAACGCCAGGGTGCCCGCCACCGTGCTCACGAACCTGGTGGAGAACGGCATCCTGCCCGATCCGTATTTCTCCGACAACAACAGGCTCTCCAAGGGCCTGATCCCGGACATCAACGAGGTGGGCCGCGGCTACTACACCTACTGGTTCCGCACGGAGTTCGACATCCCTTCTTCCTACGCCGGAAAGAAGATCTGGCTGCACCCGGAGGGCATCAACTACCGGGCGGAGTTCTGGGTGAACGGACATCTGTTCAGCACCATCACCGGCATGTTCCGCGACGATGACATCGACATCACCGAATTCGCCAACATCGGCGGCCGCAACGCGCTGGCGGTGCTGGTGTATCCGGTAGATTTCCCCGGCAGGCCCGGCAAGAAGACCTGGGGCGCGCCCGGCGAATACAATAACGGAGGCGACGGCAACATCGGTCTCAATTCCACCATGCTGATGAGCGTGGGATGGGATTTCACCTTCTGGGATGCAGTGCGCGACCGCAACACCGGCATCTGGCGCAGCATCTCCCTCTATTCCACCGGCGGCATGACCGTGCGCCATCCCTTCGTGCGTTCGCAACTCGCGCATCCTGCCTACGATGCCGCGGATCTCACCGTGAGCGTCGAGGTGGGCAGCCGCTACGTCGACAGCCCTAAAACCCACAAGGCGCGCGTGGTGGGAGAGATCACCGGGCCCGGACTCTCCGGCGCAAGGACCTTCGAGAAGGAGGTGGAACTCTACCGCGAGGAGGTTCAGGAAGTCTGCTTCACCGCCGCTGAATTCGGCAGCCTGCACATCGACGATCCCGCCCTCTGGTGGCCTCTCGGCAAGGGAGAGCATCCTCTCTACAACCTGAACATCAAGGTCTACGACGACGGCGAACTCTCCGACTGCACCGCCACCACCTTCGGAATCAGGGAAGTGGTGGCCACCCGCGACACTCCCGACGGCAGCAAGCTCTTCGTAATCAACGGGAAACCCATCTTCGTGCGCGGCAGCAACTGGATCCCCGAGGCCATGCTCAAAGACAACGACAAGCGCATGGCGGCCGTACTCCGCATGAGCGCGCAGTGCGGATTCAACCTACTCCGCCTCTGGGGCGGCGGCATCGTGGAGAGCGACTACTTCCACCAACTCTGCGACGAATACGGATTCATGGTCTGGGAGGAATTCTTCATGACCGGAGACACCCGTCATCCCCACGACGTGCCCACCTACTTCGCCAACGTCGAATCCTCCGTCAAGAGGGTGCGCAATCACCCCTGCGTGGTGTTCTACGTCGCTTCGAACGAGAGCACCGAGGTGAGCGGCACGCGCGAACTGATAGAGAAGCTGGACGGCACCCGTCCCTGGCAGCAGCAGAGCGAGTGTGACGGCATCCACGACGGAAGTCCCTACGTGCAGGTGAACCCCATGCTCCACTACCTCGACAAGGCCTCTCCCCGCGGCTCGCGCGTGAACGGCTTCAATCCCGAATACGGATTCACCGGCATGCCTCACTGGACTTCCCTGCAGAGGTTCCTCCGTCCGGAAGAGATCTGGCCCATGGACAAGAGCGTGTGGGACTACCTCGACGGCAGCGGCTTCGGCAAGGTGACCACCACCGTCAAGGCCCTGGCCGACAACTACGGCGAGTCTTCGTCGATCAAGGAATACGGATGGAAGACCCAGCTGCTCTCCGCCATGAACTCGAAGGCCATCTGGGACGTGTGGAACTACAACAAGCTCGGCTACGGCGACCGTTTCTGCTCCGGCACACTGTTCTGGAGCCACGCCAGCCCCATCCCCATGATCAAGAATCACATGTGGGACTGGTATCTGATCCCGACGGCCTCCCTCTATCACACCATGCACGCGCTGGAGCCCGTCCACGTGATGTACGACTACCAGAAGAACACCGTCTCGGTGATCAACGACACCTTCACTCCCCTTTCGGACCTCCGCGTGAGCGCCCGTCTCTACGACCTGTCCAGCAAGAAACTCGCCACCTACACCGTGAACGGCATCAAGGTGGATTCCGACGGCGTGGCCTGCGACGTGATGCGGATCACCTTCCCCGAAAAGATCACGAAGGTGCACTTCATCGCCCTCGAGGTGAGAGACGCGAAGGGGATGCTGCTTAGCAAGAACTTCTACTGGGAATCCAACGACGTGTATGAGAAAGGCACCCTCACAGGGCCCTGCGCGTCGGGCTTCGAGTCCCTTCAGGACATGCCCAAGGCGGATGTGCGCGCCAGCATGAAGAAACGTTCCGACGCCGACAACCTCTACTTCGACGTCACCCTGAAGAACGGCTCCAAGAACATCGCCTTCTTCAATGAAGTGTTGCTCCTCGGCGAAGACGGCCTGCCCGTTCCCTACACCTTCACCACCGACAACTACTTCACCATACTCCCCGGCGGCTCCGAGACCGTCACCCTGGAAATCGCCCGCACCGACGCTCCGTCGAAGCCGGTGATTCACGTGGAAGGATGGAACGTCGCCGAAACCCTGCTGAAGTAACGACCTGGTTGCGTGCTGGGGGCTGTGGAAGTGGTCGCTTGCCAGGCCGTGGTGGCAGCTCGGAGAAAAGGTCGCGTGCCAGGCCGTGGTGGCAGCTCGGAGAAAAGGTCGCGTGCCGAGGAACTGATTGGCTATCAATAGATTATATAAACAGGGTTGGTCAAAAACGGGCTCACCGGAGATTTTCCGTGGCAAGAGATTGTAAGTACTTGATGC